>NZ_KV816928.1:0-9023 GCF_001814485.1 Rothia sp. HMSC066G07
TCGTTGTCCAAGAAACGGGAGGCAGTTCATATCGTGCAGGCGGGGCCTCTCTTTGCCCAGCGCGAGCGCGCAAGGGTGGGGCTCTCCCCTATGCTGGATATAAGCCAGCACCGGAGCAGGAAGGGCACACCGCCATGAACCTCAACAAACTCTTAACTGCGCTACGGCAACGCAAAAACACCTCGGCCCACATCCAGCAGAGGCAGGCCAGGCGGCGCAAACGCTACACGCACGCTCTCGAACAATTCCTCGACGGACAACCCGCCGTACGCCTCGGCGCGGTATTCACGCTCGTAAACCTCGCGGACGGATGGCTCACTGACACCTCCCTCCCCACGCAAGTACGCCGCGAAGAAGCCCAGACCATTATCGACGCGCTGACCGGGTGCATCCGCACGCCCTACCCCCTCGCGCAGAAACGGCAGGTCTTAGAAGCAGACGAGGCCCCCGAAGGGTACGAAGGCGACTTTACGCGCGATCAGGTGGCGCTACGCGAGGAACAGCTGGTGCGCCGCACCGTCTTTATGGAACTCAGCCGCCGCTTCGCCGCGGTCACCGAGCGCAACGAAAAAGGTAACGGGGAAAGCCAGCATACGGTGCCGTCGCTATCGCCGACGTGGTCTGATTTGCGCTTCGACTTTGGTGGTGCGCCCATCTTCTACCCGTTGCGGCAGCTGCACTTTCAGAACGCCGACTTCGCCTCCGCAACCTTCTACGGACAGGCGGATTTCTCTGGTTCAACCTTCCACGGTGACACCAGCTTCTCGGCGGCACAGTTCACGGCTGACGCATCCTTCCACAGCGCAAACTTCAACGACTGGGTGGGCTTCAGCGCCGCACACTTCGCAGGCGCGGCAGAATTCGGCGAGGCACGCTTTGCGGACGCGGCAAGCTTCGCAACCGTGACCTTCACCGGCGAGGTTGACTTCTCAGACGTGGTCTTTTCAGCTGCGGCCGACTTCGGGGTAGCTTCCTTCGAGGCCGACGCCAACTTTTCACGCTTAAACACCGCAGGCATAGCCAGCTTCGCGGCGGTCACCTTCGACGGAAAGGCAGTATTCACCGCCTCCACGTTCCACGATGAAGCACACTTCGCCGCGTCGGTCTTCAACCAGCCTGCGGTGTTCTCCAAGTCGCTGTTCGGCGGGGTCGCGCGCTTTGCCGGTGTAGTCACCAAGCAGTCCGCAATGTTCAGCAACGTACGCTTTGCGAGCGCGGCGGACTTTAGCGGGGCGTCCTTCACGCAGTACGAGGATTTTGGTGGGGCGCGGTTCTACGGCGACGCCACGTTCAGCCGGGCGTCTTTTATTGCGCTTCCGAGGACGCGCTATGAGATGGACTTCCCGCAGTACGCGAACTTCGCTAACGCGGCATTCGCGCAGGGCGCCGACTTTAGTGAGGCGACGTTCACGGCATTTGTCGGCTTCGGTAGGGCGACGTTCGCGGGGGCGGTGAGCTTTAACGGGGCGAACTTTGCGGGAGCCTACTTTGCGGATGCGAAGTTCAGTCAGAAGGCTGATTTTAGGCAGACTAGATTCTCGTACGCTGAGCCGTCTTTTTGGGACTCGGAGGGTCAACAGAAGAGTGCCCGGTTCTCGGCGCAAGCGGATCCGCAGGATTACTTGTTCGAGGTGCGCCCGGAGAGCACGCACGGCTTCAGCTGCGGCACAGCAACGCTTCTTAATAGAACGTTCGTTCTCCCTCTCGGCACTGTGCTGTACGACCCGGATTCCTGGGACGAAGAGAAGCAGGACTACACCCGCATCAGTGAGCCTGCGCAGTAACACATAGCTCTCCCCCGCCGTCGGGGAAGCTCCTACACACGTACGGACCCCGCCCGCACATCCAGCGCTGGCGGGGTCTTCGTTATGACCGGGCGCAACTCATGGCAAGCAGCTTTACCCTATGCTGGAAGGTGAACATTCTCTCAAAGGAGATAGAGATAGGGATATGGTTAAAACGATTAAAGATTCCAAAAAGCCGCTGCAGGAACCTAGCTGGTGGAGTAAGTACTGGTTTTATACAGTCCTCATTTTGTTAGCCGTGATTGGGGTTCCCGGCGCTTTTTTCGTTCCCACGCTAATCCCTGGGCTCATCAATGATGGCAATAGCATTGTGTCCGTTCGTCAGGGTATTCTCGCAGTCTTAGCAGGAGCCCTTACCATGCTCACGCTCTCGGAGACCCATCGCAAAAATACCTATGAAAAGAGCAAGAATGAGCGGGACCATACCCGTCAAGTACTCGCGGAACGTCGTAGCCGCTATGCCAAAGCTGTCGAGCAGCTAGCTGACGAGAAAGCCGCCGTCCGTCTGGGCGGCATCTATACCCTTGCAGGTTTGGTCGATGAGTGGCTTACTGATGATGCTCTCGAGCTGGAAGAACAGCAAAAAGAAGGACAGGTTATTATCAATAATCTTTGTTCATATGTCCGTGCACCCTTCCCCCTGGTAGCAAAGACGGAATATCTTCAGTCTGATGTAGATGTAGCGCCTACTAATTATGTAGGCGACTTCACAGCAGATCAGGTCATGTTTCGTGAAGAACAGGATGTACGACGAACAATTTTTGCAGAAATTAGCAATCGCAGCGGTACCTTCACCGAAGATAAAAACGGAATTTTTTTTGTAACCCCTGGCGCGTGGAGTGAATTTGATTTCGATTTCAGTTGGGCACCAATTTTCTACCCTTTGAGTAACCTCACCATTGAAAAAGCAATTTTCTCTTCTGCCAGATTCTACGGTGACGCGAATTTCCTCAAGACATCCTTTATCCAGAACGTAGACTTTAGCCGAGCAACTTTTAACGGCAAGGCAAAATTTAACGGTTCAAAATTTGCTCAAGAAGCAACCTTCAACGAAGTGCTCTTCAACGAGGTAGCAGATTTCTCTGGCCAAGGGGATGTCAAAACCTTCTTCGGCGGGAAAGCTTCCTTCAACCGCGTAAAATTCACCCATGAAGCAAACTTCAACGAAGCAGATTTCGCTCAAAAAGCGTCTTTCAGGAACGTAGTCTTTACCCAGGAGGCAAACTTCTTCAAAACAGTTTTCCGCCAACATGCAGATTTCTATAAAGTAAATTTCGAACAACCTGCTAATTTCTTCGAAGCAAAATTTCTTGGGGAGAAGCGGGAACACTATGCAAACTTCTACGAAACTAGTTTCAAAAGTAGCACCGACTTCTGCAAAGTATTTTTTAAAAAAAATGCAGACTTCCGAGGTGCAATGTTTGAACAGGGCGCCGAATTCAAAGATTCATTTTTTGCAGAAGAAGCAGATTTCTATAAAGCAATTTTCAAAATGAAAGATGCAGACTTTACCAGAGTTACTTTCACTCAAGGAGCTGATTTCGCTAATGCAACTTTCCTCCAAAATGCGTACTTTACCAAAACTGTCTTTGATAAAATCGTAAACTTTACCCAGACAACATTCACTGAAAAAGTAAACTTCTGCAAAGCAACTTTCACCCAATATATGAAATTTAGCGAGACAATCTTTGAAAAAGATGCAGATTTTAGTTACGCAGTCTTCTCTCAAGATGCTAACTTCAGCAATGCATTTTTCCCTCGAAACGCTGATTTCAGCAAGGCAGTTTTCTTTCAAAACGCAGGCTTCCTCGGAGCAACTTTCGAAAAAGAAGCACTTTTCCCTGGGGCGGTCTTCGCCCAGGGCATGAATTTCTACAACACACACTTCAAAAGCTCGGAGCCCATATTTGTCATTGATAATTGCAAAGCTAGGTTCTCTGCTCTACCGGATCCAAATGATTATCTATTCTCATTTCCTGGAACAAGCGCACCTGTTCGTCTTGGGACGGCTAGGTTCCTTGATAAGTCATTCGCTATCCCTCTCGGAACTGTACTGTACGACCCAGGTTCCTGGGATGAAGATAAGAAGGAATATACTCGCATCAGCGAGCCCGCACAGTAACACCTATAGCACCATCCATTAGACGCAGCTCCCTCGAAGCCCCGCCACACATCACTGTAGCGGGGTCTTCATTTATGCCCGCAGGCAGCTCTCAACGAGTAGCCTGTACACTACACTGAAAGGTGACCGTTCCTTTCAGCGAAGACAGGAGAAACAAACATGCCAGAGAACGTCTCACCACCGTCTCCCAACGACCAGAACCAAGAAACCAAAAAACCACGTTTTAACTTATATACGTGGCTTTTTGATAAACCAGAGCGCTTCTTCTGGGTCATTGTTTCTCTTGGCCTCTTAGGAGGTTTAGCCGCTCTTATGGTGCCAAACTGTATTGACTGGCAAATTTCAAACAATAATTCTGCAGATATTAAGGCAGATGAGATCAGACAGAAATCTATCTCTGATTTACGCCTACACATCCTCTATATCACGGGTGGAATTATCGCGATTCTGACTCTTCTACAGAACAGCTGGAAAAATCAAATCGACCGCCGAAAAATTGAGGATGACATCCAGAAGAACAAGGATGATTACACCCGCCAGGTACATGCTGAACGCCGCAGCCGCTATACCAAGGCTGTAGAACAACTTGCGGACGCTAACTCTGCTATTCGTCTAGGAGGCGTTTATACACTCGTCGGTCTAGCAGATGAATGGCTTACTGATAAGGACCTCAAATCAAAAAAGCAACAAAAAGAAGGGCAAGTTATTATCAATAACCTCTGTGCTTATATTCGTTCTCCCTATGAATTTGCGACAGGCCAAGCTACTGCCAGAGAAAGGGAAGTTCGAAAAACAATATTTAATGAAATTTCCATTCGAACTAAAGAAGATTCACAGAAAGACAAAACAAACTGGAGTGATTTACTATTTGAGTTTCAAGGAGCAGTATTTTTCTACGAACTAGATCTCCAGGATATGGAATTCAAAAAGAATGTAGACTTTTCAGAGGCCAAGTTCTTCTACTCAGCAAAATTTAAAAATATTAATTTCAAGGGTGGTGTAAAATTTACATCTACAAAATTTTCAACTTATGAATCAACTCATGAAAATCACCTCACCTCTTTTAGCGATTGCTTTTTCCAAAATTCAAACTCTTTTGAGCGAGCCGAGTTCAATGGCGAAGTTCAGTTTTCTGACACGCATTTCAATAGCGTCGATTTTGGTGAATCACGCTTCTTCCAGAAGGCAAGTTTCTCAAACTTTATTTCCAATGAAACGCCTTCATTCACCGATGCGCTATTCACAATTTACAAATCTCATTACTTCAGATTCAAATATGATTTACCAGATTCCATAATTCCTTCAGGGGATTCTCCTCTAGTCTTTCCGGTATACCCAATAGAATTTAAAAATAACTCACAGGAAATACCAAAATATTCTCGCCTTTTCGACCCTAAATCAAAGAATCAAGAAACGGGAGATTATGAAAAAAGCGAACGTGCACAATAAATAATACCCAGAAGTCCCGCTTGTATATCCAATACATGCGGGACTTCTTTCTGTAAACCCGTGGCGAACAAATGGGAAAGGTGCATCGCTACGCTACGGATAAACAACCGCAATCCAATTTGATAGAAGAGTCAAATATATCTGGGTACATCTTTAATATTTAAGGCTGATTATGATTCCCCTCATATACATCATTTTGCAGATACAACAGTCTTATAAAGCGCAAATATATCCACAGCTGTTGCATTTTGAGTCTTGCGAGCACCTCCGCCCATTATCGAACCACCCAAAGACTCACCGCAAACACTCACCGCGCCTAACCTTCCACTACCCCACCGATACACTAGAACCATGTACCGAATCATGACTGTCTGCACCGGCAACATCTGCCGCTCCCCCGTCGGCGAATACCTCATCCGCCAGCATGCCCAAGAAGCCGGCGTGCCCGTCACCGTCACCTCAAGCGGCATCAGCAACGAAGAAGAAGGCAACCGCATCGACCCGCGCGCCGCCGCGCAGCTCACCGCCCGCGGTATCGACCCGTCCGCGCACCGCGCCAGCGTCTTCACCGTCGAGGACTTCGACCGCAACGACCTCATCCTCGCCATGGACGCACCCCACTACCTGCGCCTCAAATCCCTCGCCCGCGACGAGGCCGACAAAGCCAAAATCCGTATGATGCGCAGCTTCGACCCGAAGGTCACCACCACCCACCTGGACCAGCTCGGCATCTACGACCCCTGGTACGGTAGCGAACGCGACTTCGTGTACACCACCGACCTCATTGACGCCGCCGCACGCGGCCTCATCAACCACCTCAAGCAGAAAGGTGACGCGCAGTGAGTCAGCGTATTCCCCTGAACCAGAACCGCCGCGTCACCGGCACCACCGAAATCCTGGAACTCTGCAAAGACATGCTGCGCCTGGAGCACGGCATCGGCAACGACTTTGACATGGACACCGCCGAATTCACCGAATTCCGTGCACAGTTCCTTGCCGACTTCGCGCAGATCCCGCTGATTATCGGCATTGACGGCCGCAGCGGCACCGGCAAAACCAGCCTCGCCGCGCAGCTTGAGCAGGAGCTCACCGCCGCCGGCCACAGCGTGCATGTACTGCACCTGGACGACTTCTACCCCGGCTGGGACGGCCTCTTCGACGGCGTGGAGGCGTGGGACGCGCTGTCCGTGCAGCTGACCGAGGGTATTGCCGGGACCTACACCCCGTGGGATTGGGAGGCGGGCGCCCCCGGTGAGGTGCGCACCGTCGACCCGGCGGCTACGCAGGTCATTATTTGTGAGGGTGTCGGCGCGATTGCGGGCGCCTGCGAGGTGCGTATTCTCGCCACCGCCCCGGACGAGGTGCGTTACGAACGCGCCATGGCTCGTGACGGTGACGCGTTCCGCCCACACTGGGAACGCTGGGCGGCGCAGGAGGAGGCGCTACTCGCCGAAATCCCGGAGGACTACGCGACCGTGGACTTCATCTACGACAGCGCGGCGCAGTAACAGCCCCCTACAAGACAATAGGGCCCAATGCTTCGTGTATCTCGAAGCATTGGGCCCTACGGCTATTCAGAGGCAGTTTTACTGAGGCCCTGTTTTATTCAGGCATGGGAGCCGGGCTAGCGGATTCCATGCGGTCTTTGTCCCAGTAGGTTGAGGTATTGTCCGGCGCGTGTGTGGAGGCAGTACCGTCTTTTCCATTGCCCGGGTTGTTGTTAGAAAGTACAGCGAGGATTACGAGCAAGACACAAGCTACGGTCAGCAGGATGCATAGCAAATATTTGTAATAGTGTTTGCGCATCTGAGGTATCCCTCCGGTCGTATCGCGTGGTATGACCAACGTAAGTTATGCGGTCGCACCGAGCAATGCTTCTCAAGAATATTTCTCAAATATTTCTGCATGGGCTAGGGTGCTGAGCGGCAGGCTAAGGCAAACCGCTAAAGGGGCGGTGTTATCTCTCCAACGGAGCGTGGATAACACCGCCCCTTTGCTGTACCTACGCAGGCAGGCGGTATCGCCCGTAGTGACATCAGGGTGCCCGAGCTCTGCGAGGGCGGGTCCCCTGTAGGAACGAGGGCGAATACCGCCTCCCAAGCGAACCAAGTACGAAGGAACCAAGCAGAGCGCCCCAAACCGAAAAAGGTCAAACGTTTAACTTACGAAGCCACCCCCGATTCTGCTAGGGTGAAAAGGTTGTGCTTCTGGCCTGCGCAAGCTCATCCCCGGATCCGGCACCGCCGCATCCACTCTTTAGAGCCGCAGGCTCCGTTGCACGTGCATCACGCAGAAAGAAAAACTAAGACTAATGTCTTCGAAGTCGATTAAGACCTCTTTTGGGCTGTCGCCCCTTTTCATTGTTGTTCTGGCGTTGCTGACCGCTATTGCGCCGCTCGCTACGGACATGTACCTTGCCGCGCTACCTGCTGTCGCGGAGGACCTGAACACGACCAGCACGAACGCGTCCCTGACGTTGAGTGCGTTCATGGTCGGTATGGCGCTCGGCCAGCTGGTCGTTGGCCCGCTATCGGATAAGACAGGCCGCCGCAAGCCGCTGCTGTTCGGTGTGGTTGTCTGCTTCATCGCGACCGTGGCGTGTGGTTTCTCGCCGAACATTGAGCTGCTGATTTTTGCGCGTTTCATGATGGGCTTCACCGGTTCGATTGGTGCGGTGCTGGCGCGTTCTATCGTGGCTGATACGACTGAGGGCCTGGCGACCGCTAAGCTCATGGGCGTCATGATGATGATTAACGGCTTCGCGCCGGTGCTTGCGCCGCTGTTTGGTGGCTGGGTGCTGTCGTGGGGTAGCTGGCGCGATATTTTCCATGTGCTCGGCGTGGTGACCGCGATTATGATGCTCGGCGTGATCTTCGTGATTAAGGAGACCCTGCCGGTGGAGGAACGCTACCAGGGCACCGCCCTGAGCGTGTACTCGGAGCTGCCGAAGGTCTTCAAGATTCGCCGCTACCTGGGTTTCATGCTGACGATGTGCTTCGCGTTTGGTGCGCTGTTCTCGTATATTTCCGGTTCGACGTTTGTGTTGCAGAAGATTCTGGGCTTGTCCGAGACTGAGTTCACTATCGTGTTCGGTGTGAACTCGATTGGTATTGTGCTGTTCAGTGCGATTGCGACGAAGCTGGTGGGTCGTGTGGCGCAGCGCCGCATTGTGAATGTCGGAGTGGTTAGCCTGCTGGTGGTGTCTTCGCTGCTGGTGGTTAGCTTCCTTGTCGGTATTTCGCTGGTGCCGACGCTGGTTCTGCTGTTCCTGCTGACCAGCTCGTGCGGCCTGATTTTTGGTAATGCTTCGGCGTTGGCGTTGAACGAGGCGCGCCACATGGCGGGTAGTGCTTCGGCGGTGATGGGTACGGTTCAGGCGATGCTGGGCGCGTTGGCGGCGCCGCTGGTGTCGTTTGCTGGTGAGCATGAGTACCTGCCGATGGGCTTCTCCATTTTTGGTTTCGCGGTCCTGACGGCGCTGGTGCTGTGGACTACGCCGCGTAAGGATTCGGACTACTCGGCGGACGGTTTGAGTCACGGCGCTCCGGCGGCAGGCCACTAGCCGTTCATAAGTACATATCTGTATGCATGCCCAGGAGGGGCGGTGTTATCCGTAAGCGACATCAGGGTGTCCGAAGCGAAGCGAG
>NZ_KV816928.1:9123-10241 GCF_001814485.1 Rothia sp. HMSC066G07
GAAGCGAGGACGGGTGCCCCTGTAGGAGCGTGGATAACACCGTCCCTTTGCTGTACCTGCGTAGGCGCGGAGCGTCCGGGTGACGGGTGCCCCTGCGTAGGCGCGGAGGAAATATGCGGCAGTCCCTTTTCTGATACGTTTAGCTCTGCTGCGCCAGGTAGTTCAGCAAGGTCGCAGTCAGCTCCGGGTCATGTGCCAGCGCGGTACCGTTCAGATGGGTCACCGGCGCAATCAGACGCACCGACGACGCCAACCACACGCCGTCCGACTCAAACAGGTCCTGCGGGTAGAGCGGTCCGAAGCCCAGTTCCCAACCGGCCTGGCGTGCCGCCTCGAACACCGCGCTCTGCGTGGTGCCGGGCAGGATGCCGTGGCTCGGCTCAGGCGTGTACAGCATCTTCTTGCCGTCCTCAATCTTCGCAACCAGCACCGAAGAAGTGGCGCCCTCAAGCACGCGACGCTCGTCGGTGATGAAGATAGCGTCATCCGCGCCGCGCTCCTGAACGTACCGCAGGACCGCCATGTTCACCGCGTAGGAGAGGGTCTTCGCACCCGCCAGAAGCCACGGGTAGGCGCTGTTGTCCATCGGCTCGTGGCCGCGCGGCAGCAGCATCGCCTTCACGCCCTCGGTGCGGCGCTTCACGATCGAGGCGGGCACCGGCGACGCCATAATCAGCGTGTACGGGCCCGGCTGCGTGGAAGTCACCGCCTGGGTGGGGCCGCGCGAAATAATGATCTTCACGATGTGCTCTTCGCCCAGCGCAGTCTCGGCACCGGCGGTCGCCTCACGCATGAGGCGCTCCACCGCCGAACGCAGAATCTCGGGTTCCGGGTCGGGCAAATCCAGCATGCGCGCCGACGACTCGAGGCGGGACAGGTGCATGCCGAGCTTACGCACGCGACGGTTGACGGACAGCATAGTCTCGAAGACGCCGTCGCCGCGGGTGAAGCCCTGGTCATCAACGCTGATGAGGGGCACGGACGGGTCAACGAAGATGCCCTGCGGGTTCTGCTCGTTCAGAAGAATTACGGTACTAGACATAGTTTTATTGTACGTTCGCTGCCGAACCGTAGGCAGGAGGTGCCTGTACCTTCCTGAAGCGACATCAGGGTGCCCG
>NZ_KV816928.1:10341-31489 GCF_001814485.1 Rothia sp. HMSC066G07
GGGCGGGTGCCCCTGTAGGAGCGAAGGAAGAGTGCGGACGCCTCCCTACTCAAGCCCCAAGTGAGGCTAGGCGCGGAGGAAATATGCGGCACCCCGCCTCCCTGTAGGAACGATGGAAGAGTGCGGGCGCCTCCCTATCCGTGTCCCAGCGTGGGGAGAAGGTATCGTCCGTAGTGACATCAGGGTGCCCGAAGCGAAGCGAGGGCGGGTGCCCCTGTAGGAACGAGGACGAATACCGTCTCCCCAGCAGAACCAGAAACGGAACGGTCTAGGCCCAGAGGAACTGGATCGTACCCGCCGCAATAGATGCACCGTACGCAACAGCGATAATGACGGCGGCAGCAATGCTCACGTGCACATCACGGGGCGAGTAGCTAGGCACACGAGCCCAAGTACGGTTGCCTGCGCCGAAGCCGCGCGCCTCCATGGTGATGGCGAGGCGGGAGCCGCGGCGGATAGCCTGCACGAGCAGGGCGAAGCTTTGCCCGCCGAAGGTTTGGGCGCGTCCGGCGAGGGATTGGCCTGCACCGAGTCCGCGGGCGCGTCGTGCCTGGCCGAGGGCGTTCCATTCGGCGAAGAGGATGCCGACGAGGCGCAGGGCGGCGACGGTGGCGAGCACGAACCGGGAGGGTAGCTTGAAGGTTTGTGCGAGGGAGTCGCCCAGGTCGGTCGGGTCGGTGGTGAGTACGAATGCGAGGGTGGGTAGGACCATGGCGAGGGAGCGGATCATCATGGCTGCGCCGACGGCGGCGGAGTCGGTGGTGATGCTGTTGAAGCCGAGGTCGAGGATGGTGGTGCCGCTTTTGGCGCTGAGCATGGCGACGGACCAGCCGGTGGTGATGACGGCGATGAGGATGGGCCAGAAGCGGGCGAGGACGTTGACGGGTCGGAATCCGACGAGGATGAATCCGAGCAGTTCGAGGGCGAAGAGGATTCCGGAGGTGAGGGGGTCGCGCACGATGAGTGCGGCGATGATGAGGGTGAAGGAGACGATGAGTTTTACGCCGGCGTTGAGGTTGCTGAAGTAGCTGGTTCGGTCGATGGTGCCGAAGAAGTCGGTGTTCATGCGTTCTCCTTTCCGGGGGTTGCGAGGGCTTCGGAGGTGTCTAGGGCTTCGAGGGTGATGTGGTTGCCGCCGAGTGCGGCGGTGTAGTCTTCGTCGTGGGTGATGGAGATGACGGCGGTGCCGCCTGCGAGTAGTTCGCGGATGAGGTCGACGAGTTCTGCCCAGGTTCGTGCGTCTTGGCCGAAGGTGGGTTCGTCGAGGATGAGGATTTTGGGTGCGGTGGCGAGTGCGGAGGCGACCGAGAGCCTGCGTTTTTCGCCGCCGGAGAGGGTGAAGGGGTTGGCGTCGAGTAGGTGGTTGAGGCGTAGGTGGGCCGCGAGTTCGTTGGTGCGTGCGGTGAGGTCGTCTTCGTTGAGGGGGGTGCGGGTGAGTGCGGCGAGTCGGCGGGGGCCGAGTTCGAGTTCTTCGCGTACGGTGCCGCGGATGAATTGGTATTCGGGTTCTTGGAAGACGTAGCCGATGCGGCTGAGCATTTGGGCGGGGGTCCAGGTGGGCACGTCCCAGTGGGCGCGGTCGCCGCCGTGGTTGCCGCCGTGGTTACCGTCGTAATTACGGAGCGCGTCGGTGGCGGTGAGGGTGCCATCGGGTGCGGTGAGGAGCCCTGCGAGGGTGAGGGCTAGGGTTGATTTGCCGGCGCCGTTGGGGCCGAGCACGCTGAGGTGTTCGCCGGCGTGCAGGGTGAGGTTGATGCCGCCGCGCAGGACGGGCAGGTCGGTGGGTGCGGGTGCGGGGGTGTCGCCGAGGCGTTTGATGGTGCGTCGGCGTGCGCGTCGTTGTTTGGGGGTGGGTTGTGCGCGGGTGATGCTGAGGTTTTCGGCGCGCAGTAGCGCCTCGCCGTGCTCGCCGTGCTTGCTATCGCTGTCGCTCTGCGGTGCACGCGGCACGTAGTTGGGTACCCACACGCCCGCATCGATGAGTTCTTGGCGGGCTTCGGTGAGTACGGTGTCGGGTGCGCCGTCGTGGGTGATAGTGCCGCCTTCGCCGAGTACGATAATGCGGTCCATGTGCGGCGCCCAGATGCTCACGCGATGTTCTACGACGAGCAGGGTCGCGCCGGTCGCCTCCGCAGCGGTGAGGATGCTGTCGCGTACTTCCTGCACGCCGGAGGGGTCGAGGTTGGCGGTGGGTTCGTCGAGGATCATGGCGCCGGGGTGCATCGAGAGGATGCCCGCCAGGCCGAGGCGCTGTTTCTGTCCGCCGGACAGTGCGCTGCTGGGGTGGTCGAGGGCAAGGTGGTTGAGCCCTACTGCGGTGAGGGCTTCGGTGACGCGGCCCCAGATTTCTTCGCGGGGTACGCGCAGGTTTTCGGGGCCGAAGGCTACGTCGTTGCCGACGGTTGCCATGACGATGGAGGATTCGGGGTCCTGCTGCATCATGCCTGCGGTGCCGGGTGCTTCGGCGGGTGCTTGCCCGTTGATGGTGATGGTGCCGCCGGCGGATTCGCCATCGTCATCGTGGAGCACACCGGCGATGGCGTGCAGGAGCGTCGATTTGCCGGCGCCGGAGGTGCCCAGTAGCAGGACTTTTTCACCGGGGTTGATGGTGAGGTTGAGTCCACTGATGACGGGTTCTGGGCGTCCGGGGTGGTGCCAGCTGAAGTTGTTGAGCTCGATGCGCGCCCCGCGCGGTGTTGCTTCCATGATGGTTCCTTAGCCTTTTGTGTGGCTGCTGTAGTGTGCCGAGTGGTGAGTGACTAGGGGTGGCTAGTTGCTGGTGGTTAGCGGCGGGTCTTGCCGGATGCCAGCGAGGAGAGCACACCGGTCTTGGCGAGGTTCTGCACGAGAATCCACGCCAGGAAGCCTGCGATGACTGCGCCGGAGATGACGGCGCACGCTACGTAGATGATTGCCTTGACCGGTTCCATGTCGGGGTAGTAGATGAAGATTTCGTTAACGCCCATGAACAGGCCGCTGAGCGCACCGGCGAAGATGGCGACGGTTGCGTTCCAGCGGCGGTAGCGGAAGATTGCGAAGGCGATTTCAGCGCCGACGCCCTGGAAGAAGCCTGCGATCAGGATTTCGCCGCTCCACGCGCCGCCGGTGAAGAGTACGGAGATGAATGCTGCGACGATTTCGCAGAAGAGTGCTGCACCGGGCTTGCGGATGAGCAGGCCGCCGAGGGTGCCGCCGAGCAGCCACGCGCCGCCGATGATGGGGCGGAATTCGGGTGCTGCTACGAGTGCGGTTTTGGTGGCGGGGCTAACTGCGATGTCCCAGATCCAGAAGATGACGGCGCAGGCTACTGCGATAACTGCGGCGATGACGATTTCGTTGACTCGCCAGCGCAGGTTCGGCTTCTTCGGTGCGTCCTGCGTTGTGGAGGTAAGGTTCTGTGACATTGGTGGTCCTTCCGTCGTTGGAAGGGGAATGTCCTCGCCCTCTGATTGGACGAGGGCATTGAGAAGAAATTCGACTCCCTACGCCGGTACTAACCGGATCAGGTTCGAGGGTCTGCTTAGCACTCTCAGCGCCTCGGTGGCGCTCCCCTGTCGTGTGGGGTTCCTTGTCCGTACCGTTGTGGTGCGGGTGGGAACCCAGGTTCGATTGTAGGCTTGTCTGGCTGTTCGTGCCAATTTGCCGCTTTTTGTTTCGTTCTTCTGCCCACATTACAGAATTGCACGGTGTACAATTTTGGGACGGAGAGGCTCCAAGGCGGCACGAACGCCTTAAACCCTATACGCTAGGGAGTGGCGCTCTTTTCTCACCCAACCCCGAAGGGGTTCACGGGCAGGACGCCGCATCGTATACAGCTAAGGAGATACATATGAACCCCGTCGCTAAGCTTGCTATTGCGGGTATCAACATGGGCGCTGCTGCCCTGGTTGGTAAGGGCCTGGGCGCAGCCTGGACCAAGGCTACCGGTAACCAGCCTCCCGCCATTTCCCACGAGTCTGAAGACACCCTGCGTCAGGTCATCCTCTGGACCGTTCTGACCTCCGTCGTGGGTGCTGTGGTGAGCTTCGGTATTGCTCGCCTGCAGCGTCGTTTCTTCAACTAAGACTTTGCGCTTTCCGCGCGAAAGTTCATGAACTAGGCGGTACGTATCTTCGCTCGGTACGTACCGCCTGGTGTTCCCTCTTCAGCACGCCCGCTCTACTTCAGCAGGCTTCACGCCACCGCTACGCTGAAGCGCCACCTCGGCATCCGAAAGCACAACTATGACTATTTCTTCTCCCCGCCGTAAGGCGAAGGCTCAGCGTAGGGTCGTTGACCACGCGAACAGCCGCCGTTCGGTCGCGTCCTGGGTCATGTGGGATGTTGGTTCGTCGAGCTTCGACTCGATTATGACGACCTTCATCTTCACCGTGTACCTGACCAGCAGCTACTTCGGCTCCCCCGAAGAGACCTCTTCGGCGCTGTCGCTGGGTCTGACTATCGCCGGTTTCCTCATTGCGATTCTGGCGCCGGTGACCGGTCAGCGTAACGACAAGTCTGGCCGCGGCATCTTCTGGCTCGGCGTGAACACGCTACTGCTGGTCGCTTCGATGGCGGCGTGCTTCTTCGTAGGCCCCACCCCGCAGTACCTGTGGCTGGGTGTCACCCTGATTTCTGCGGCGAGCGTGTTCAGCGAGTTCGCGTACGTGAACTATAACGCCGTGCTGCCGCGTATCTCCCACCCGGAGAATATCGGTAAGATTTCGGGCGCCGGATGGGCTGCCGGCTACATTGGCGGTATCCTGGCGCTGGCTGTGGTGCTGTGGGGTTTTGTGCTTACCCCCGAAGTACTCGGCCTGACCACCGATAACGCCCTGAATATCCGTGCGGTCGCACTGTTTGCCGCCGCCTGGTGTTTGATCTTCTGCCTGCCGCTGCTGGTGCGTATGCGCACCCGCGAGCGCTTCCTGCCGGAGGTGCTGCCCACCCGCGAACTGCGTTTCCTGGAGCTCGGTATGGAGCGTTTCTCCCCTGCTCGTCAGGGCGGTCTGCTCGCCTCCTACAAGGCGCTGTGGCGCACCATTAAGCGGCTGAAGATGACGTCCCCGCAGACCCTGTGGTTCCTGATTGCTTCGGCGGTGTTCCGTGATGGTCTGTCCGGTATTTTTACGTTCGGCGGTATTCTTGCGGCGGGCACGTTCGGTTTCAGCACTTCCGAGGTGATCCTGTTCGGTATTGCCGGTAGCGCTGTCGCGGCGGCTGGCGCGATCCTGGGCGGCTACCTGGATGACTACCTGGGCCCGAAGGCGATTATTGTTATCTCGCTGGTCGGCATTATCTTGGCGGCTACCCCGCTGATGTTCTTCCCCGAACCGGGCGTGTTCTGGGTATGCGCCCTGCTGTTGTGCCTGTTCGTGGGCCCGGCACAGTCGGCGTCCCGCACCTTCTTGGCTCGCCTGGCGGATCCCGGTACTGAGGGTGAGCTGTTCGGCCTGTACTCGACCACGGGTCGTGCCACTAGCTTCCTGGCACCGATGCTGTTCGGTCTGTGCGTGAGCATCATGGGCGCGCAGATTTGGGGTGTGCTCGGTATTCTGATCGTTGTGGTGGCGGGTCTGCTCCTGCTGCTGCCGGTGAAGGCGCCCGGTCCGCTGCGTATGCGTGCGGCTCGCCGCGAGAAGAAGCGTGAACAGAAGCGCCGCAACAAGGCAGCCCAGTAAGGCTGCTCGGTAAGGCGTCGCGGGGCTAAGCGTCCTGCAAACCCCCGCAAATACAAGCCCGCAAACACAACCTTGCAAACGCAAAGGGAGGGGCGGGTAGAAGATCATTCTTCTACCCGCCCCTCCCTTGTGCTTAAGCAGTGCCTATCGAGGAGCGCCTACCAAGCAGCGCCTATCAAACGGAGCTCAGAAAGCCGCGCCAGAGAGCCGTGTCAGTAAGCCGCAGTGGCTAGTCCTCCACCACGTCATCCTCATCGTCAGAGACAGCGTCCTCAGAGGAATCCAACGCAATCTGCTGCTCCTCCTCATCCAGAACCTCATCGCTGGTCATCTGCGCCCAAGTCGCGTCATCAATCAGCGGATCATCAATCACACGGACCCACAGCATCGAACCAGCCGCCAAAGCGCTTAGGTTCTCGTCATACGCCTCCGCAGGCAGACCCTCAAAGATCTCAGCCAAACGCGCATACAGGTCATCGTACGAAATGTCGCCCTCAGCCTGCAGCCAGCACTCCGCCGCAAAATCAGACAGCTCATTCAGCTCAGTGTCACACAGCAGCAAGAACGGGCCGTCCTCACCCACACGCACACCCGAAGTACCCGGCATACGAGACACCGCAATCGTACCGTTCAAGAACACACCCGGCAGGTGATCCTCAACCGTGTACTTCTCCAGCTTCTCAACCTCATCAGCATTCGGCAGCTCACCACCATTCAGCAGATCCTGAACCAGCGGCAGAGTATCCTCAACCTCCGAGTACACCAGGCGCCACACGCCACCGCAACGCTCCACCAGCTTAGCCAGCGACACAACACCCTCAGGGTGACGCGCCAGACCCGAGCTCTGCTCACTCAAGAACACCAGAGCCTCATGCAGTGGAACACGCTCAAAATACGGCTCAGAAGCCGACTCATCACGAGAAATGAACACAATACGCGACAGCTCATAGCTGAGGTCATCACGATCAACCACGTTCAAACCCAGATCCACCGGGTTCTGCTGATCCTTCGGCGCATTCGGGTCAACAATCACAGACAGCGGCTTCGGATACGGCGACACAACACCCTCATCCGAAATAATCGCAGTCTCATCAGTCAGGTACGCAAACTTCGAACCCAAGAAACGCGACGCAGTGGTCTTACCGCTACCAGAAACACCCACCAGCGCCACAGCGCGCTTCGACTCAGGGTCACCAATAACAGCCGCATGCAGCATCACACCGCGACCAACCAGCTGCTCAATCATCGCCAACGTAATACGGCTCGTCAGATCCTGCATACCCGAATCATCATCAGCCACACGCAGCGTCGAAACCTTATCAAACGAACCCATCAACGGATTCGCCAAATCCATCACCGACTCATCAGTCGGCGCATGAACCAACATCACCTGATCAAAACGAGACAACGAAGCATACGCCTCATCAGGAGTATCAAAAAACTCCGGAGCAAGAGGCTCCCACGCCTTCTTAAAACGCTCCACAAAAGAGTCCGACATATCAATCAGATACAAAGAAACTTCCGCGCCAGCAACACGCAGAACAACAGGCTTCAGATTCATCAAAAAATCCTTAGAGAGTGAGAGATAAAAACCCGCACGCGAGTGAACGCACGAGCACAACAGGCGAAAAACCGCCCAACGCGGGCGCACAAACACACAGCATGCACGCCCGCACCCCAAAGCGGGAAAGACTAAGACTCCACAGAACCATCCGCAGGAATCATCGTCTGATGAAAATTCAAATAACTACGCGAAGCAGTCGGGCCACGCTGACCCTGGTAACGGTTACCATACGCACCAGAACCATACGGATGCTCAGTCGGGCTACTCAAACGGAAGAAACACAACTGACCAACCTTCGAACCCGGCCACAACATAATCGGCAAAGTCGCCATATTCGACAACTCAAGCGTCACATGCCCCGAAAAACCAGGATCAATAAAACCAGCCGTAGAGTGAGTCAGAAGACCCAGACGACCCAACGACGACTTACCCTCCAGGCGGGCAGCCACATCATCAGGCAGAGTCACCTTCTCATACGTAGAACCCAACACAAACTCACCCGGATGCAGAATAAACGGCTCATCAGGAGCCACCTCCACCAGGCGCGTCAAATCCTCCTGCGGCTGAGCAGGATCAATATGCGGGTACTTATGGTTATCGAACAGACGGAAGAAACGATCAATCCTCACGTCCACACTTGCAGGCTGAATCATCGACTCATCGAACGGATCAAGAACGATGCGCCCATCAGCAATCTCTTGACGAATATCGCGATCTGAAATAAGCACGCTTAAAGGATACCTGGCAAACACCACCCACGTGCAGGCATCCACCAGCCCCAGCACACAGGCCTACATCACATTTCAACCCCGCCACCCCGCACACAAACAGCCGCAACATATTTCACGCTCGACAAGCAAGCGCGATACACTGAAAAAGATGCGGCTGTAGCTCAATGGTAGAGCGCACGCTTCCCAAGCCTGATACGCGGGTTCGATTCCCGTCAGCCGCTCTCCTCAAGCCTTCTACCCCACGGTAGGAGGCTTTTTATTTTGAGTTAGGTTGAGCAGGTCGAGGCGGTATGTTCCTTGCTCCTACAGGGAACCCGTCCTCGCTTCGCTTCGGACACCCTGATGTCGCGACGGAACATACCGGCCTCTCCCCTGCTAACTCCCTCCCCTTCTCCGGGCAGGTGGAGTAGTGGGTGCGACCGTGCGTTGGGGAACGAACCGCGGGGCCTCGGTTTGGGAAGAGTGTGCGGGAACGGGGAGGGGGAATACTGGGGTGAGGTACCGCAGACAGCTCGCCAAGATTGAATATTGGGTTCAGGGTACCTAACCGCAAGCTTGCGCGCGCACGGCTCAGCTATACCTTCCTGAAGCGACATCAGGGTGCCCGAGCTCTGCGAGGGCGGGTGCCCCTGTAGGAGCGAAGGAAGTGTGTAGCGTGTCGGTCGTCCCCTACCCGAGCGAGGAACACACCCCGCAAGACGCCTCAAAACACTTGAAGGATGTTCAACTCACCACACAGTTGTGCTAACCTAACCACAGAAATTCAATGAGAGAATTTCTAAAAAACATCTACTCGACGAGGAATCGTAGACCCGCATGAACCGCGAAACACACCCCTACACCACCCCAGCACGCCCCCTCGACCTGAACCTCTACCTCGTCACAGGCGAGCACCCCCTCGAAACCGTCCAGGCAGCCAAACACGCCACCTGCATCCAAGTCAGGTCCAAACCCATCAGCGCGCGCGAGCTCTACCAGCTCACCGAAGCTATCGCCGGCATCATCCAGCCGCACCAGACCCTCCTCGTCGACGACCGTGTTGATGTCGCCCTCGCGTTGCGTGCCCGCGGCGTGCGCGTTGACGGCGTGCACATCGGTCAAGACGACCTGCCCGTAGCCGACGCCCGCGCCCTCCTCGGCGCCGACGCAATCATCGGCCTGACCACCGGCACCCGGCAGCTCGTCGAAGAGTCCAACAAGATCGCGCACCTAATCGACTACATTGGTACCGGCCCGTTCCGCCCCAGCCCCACCAAGCAGTCCAACCGCCCGCCCCTCGGCATTGACGGGCTCCGCGAACTTGCCGAACTGTCCGCCGTACCCACCGTAGCTATCGGCGACATCACCCCCGAAGACTGCCCCGCCATCCGCACCACCGGAGTTGCCGGAATCGCCATGGTCCGCGCCTTCGTCGACAACCCCGCACTGCAGGCATAGCCATGACCATCACCATCATTGGCGGCGGAATCATCGGCCTCACCACCGCGTTTGAACTCACCGAACGCGGCGAAAGCGTGCACCTCATCGACGCCGAAACCAGCGGCTACGGCACCGCCGACGACGGCACGGCGCTCTACCCCGCCGCCAGCCACTACGCCGGCGGTATGCTCGCACCCATCGCAGAAGTGCAATTCCAGCAGGATGCGCTCTTCCCGCTCATGACCGCCAGCGCCGACGCCTACCCCTCCCTCATGGAAAGGCTCAGCCGCGCCACCGACCTGCCCACCGGCTACGACACCACCGGCACGCTCATCATCGCAGCCGACCGCGCCGACGCCGAACACCTGCAGCGCACCCGCGCCTACTACCGGGACATGAACCGCCCCGCAGACCCCGTCACCCCCACGCAGGCGCGCGCCCTCGAACCGCTCCTGGCGCCGCGCATTGCCGGTGCCGTGAGCATCCCCAGTGACCATCAGCTGCACCCGCGGCTCATGAGGCGAGCCCTCAAAGACGCGCTCACCCGCCGCGGCGTCACCTTCAGCACCGAACGGGTCACCGACCCGGATGCGGGCGACATTATCTGCACTGGACTAGGGGCAACACTGCACGGGGACTACCCGCTACGACCCGTCTACGGGGACATTCTGCGTCTGCGCGCCCCGCGACCCATCCTTAAGCATGTGGTGCGCGGCTATGTGAACTCCCGCCCCGTCTACCTCATCCCCCGCCCCGACGGGGAGCTGTGCATCGGCGCGACCAGCCGCGAAGACCACCGCACGCTGCCCGCCATTGACGGCGTACACCAGCTGCTACGTGACGCAATCCGGCTCGTGCCCGCCGTTGAAGAGTGCGAGCTTCTGGAGGCGAACGTCGGCGCCCGCCCCGGCACCCCGGACGACCTGCCCATCTTCGGGCACCGCACTCGCGCTGACGGCACCCGCCAGCTCGTGTCCACGGGCTATTTCCGCCACGGTATTCTGCTTGCCGCACTCGCCGGCAAGGTTGGTGCAGAGGTCGCCTGCGGGGCTGAGATTCCGCCCATCATGCAGGCATGCGACCCGGCACGATTCACCCACTAAACACAGTCCCCGCCGGATGCACCCGGCACCTTCACGAAAGGATTTCGCATGATCATCACCTACAACGGCGAGCCGCTAACCACCAACGCCCCCACCGTATTTGACCTTGTCATGGACCAGTTTGGTACCGAGGCGGGCGTGGCAGTAGCCCTTAACCGCAGTATTGTGCCGCGTTCCACGTGGCTGGATGTCCCGCTGAACGAGGGCGATAGGGTGGATGCCCTCACCGCCGTTCAGGGCGGCTAATCTTTCAGCCTGTACCGGAGAGATACCCACCGGCAAAAAAGAACAGATATTCTCGGTTTTTGTTCCCTAAACCGGGCGCACCGTAGCGCCCGCACCAACCAGCCGCACCAACCAGCAAACCCCGTTATCTAGACGTTCCCACAGAGGAGAACACCATGAGCCTCACACCGCTCACCATCGGCGACCGCACCTTCACATCCCGTCTCATCATGGGTTCCGGAGGCGCAACCAGCATGGACCTGCTCGAGCAGGCGCTCATCGCCTCCGGCACCGAAATGACGACCGTTGCCATGCGCCGTCATGCCGCAGGCACCCCCATTTTTCCGCTTCTGCAGAAGCTCAATATTGCGCCGCTTCCCAATACCGCAGGGTGCCGCACCGCAGCTGATGCGGTGATGACCGCGATGCTCGCCCGCGAGGCGCTGGGCACTTCCTGGGTGAAGGTCGAAATTATCCACGACGAAGACACCCTACTGCCGGACACCGTGGAGCTGTTGAACGCTTGCGAGCAGCTGGTCGCTGAGGATTTCACGGTGCTCGCGTACACCTCTGACGATCCAGTGGCTGCCGCTCGTCTGGAGGATGCGGGCGTTGCCGCGGTGATGCCGTTGGGCGCGCCGATTGGTACCGGTCTGGGCATTTTGAACCCGCACAATATTGAGCTGATTACTTCTCGCGCGCAGGTTCCGGTGGTTCTGGATGCCGGCGTGGGTACCGCCTCCGACGCGGCGCTGGCGATGGAGCTGGGTTGCGACGCGGTGTTGTTGGCGTCGGCGGTGAATCGTGCTGAGGATCCGGTGGCGATGGCTCAGGCGATGAAGTTTGCGGTGCAGGCGGGCGCGTTGGCGCGTGAGGCTGGCCGTATTCCGGTGCGTGAGCACGCGAAGGCGTCGTCGCCGTCGGAGGGTTTTGTCTCGTGGATGTAAACCTTTCCCCTACCCCGGTGAATCCGGAGCATGCACGTCTGGATCGCGAGCGCACGGACCGTCAACGTCGCCTCCCCGGCTTTGATCAGGACGCGGTCGCGGCGGCGCGTGTGCTCGTGATTGGTGCTGGCGGTTTGGGCTGTCCGGTGGTGCAGGCGTTGGCGGCGGCTGGCGTGGGGTATCTGCATATTGTGGATTCTGATTCGGTGGAGCTGTCGAATATTCAGCGTCAGCCGCTTTTTGGGGTGTCTGATGTGGGTGAGCCGAAGGCGGAGGTTGCGGCGCGCCGTGCCCTGGAGCTGTGCCCGTCGTTGACGGTTGAAACGTCGGTTCGGCATGTGGATGCGTCCTGGATTTTGGATCTTTTCGCCGCCTCGGCACCGGATTGTGTGGTGGATTGTACGGATACGTTTGCGTCAAAGTATCTGATTGCGGATGCTGCGCAGGTTGCGGGTCTGCCGCTGGTGTGGGGCACGGTTTTGCGTTTTGGCGGGTCGGTGAGTCTTTTTGAGCCGGATGGCGCGCATTTGCGTGATATTTTTCCGACGATTCCGCAGACGGTGGAGTCGTGCGCGCTTGCCGGGGTGTTGGGCGCGACGACGGCTGTGGTTGGCTCGCTGATGGCGACGGAGGTGCTCAAGTATGTGAGTGGTCTGCCGACGGCAGCGGGCTCCCTGCTGACGTATGATGCTTTGTCGGGTACGTGTACGTCGTTTGGGGCGGTGCCGGATCCGGCGCGTGTGGTGCCGGTGGATTTGTCGGCGCATGAGGTCCCGCAGGTTCTGCTGGATGTGCGTGAGGTGCCCGAGCGTGAGGAGTCGGTGAAGCATGAGGGTTCGATGCATATGCCGCTGTCGCAGCTGAGCGACGCTGAGGGGTCGCTGTTGCCGGCAACCGACGTGCCCGCGGAGTTGTTGAGCCTGTTTGAGTCGGTGCGTGATCAGCGTGTGGGCGTTTTCTGTGCCTCGGGTGCGCGAGCGCAGCGCTTTGTGCAGGCGTATGCGGAGCTGGCGGGCGAGTACGGGGTGCACCTCACGGCTATCTAAGCGTGTACGAGGCATAGCTACCCATGCGTAGCTATCCCCTCCGGAAGCGACATCAGGGTGCCCTGCAGGAGCAGAGGAAGGGCATAGCGCGCCCAGGCGCCAAGAGCCTCGATATGAGGAAAGCGGTATCGCCCGTAGTGACATCAGGGTGCCCGAAGCGAAGCGAGGGCGGGTGCCCCTGTAGGAACGAGGGCGCATACCGCTTTCCGCTTAACTCGTAGAGACAATTCCCCATGTGCAGGGCGTAAAATCGTGTATAACACGGCGGCACGTCGCACGGTTTGTTCTGCCTAAAAACTGCCACTGCCGCCTCCTGTTTTCGCACACTCACTCTAGGAGTTTTATGCTCACCGTCTCTACTGTGCCGCTTGTTTTGTGTACGGCACTTGTTGCGTTGACTTTGCTGATTAGCGGTATTGCTAAGGCGAAGGACCCGCAGAGTACCGTGACCGGTATTCAGAATCTTGGTTTGGAGAAGATCGCGCCGACCCGTGCGGTGTCGCTGATTTTGCCCTGGTTCGAGATTGCCCTGGCCGCCGTTCTGCTGCTGTCGCCGGTGCGTTTGCCTGTTGTGATTGCTTCGGGTTTGGCGTTGATTCTGATGCTGTTCTATACGGTGGTGATTGCGCGCGCACTGGCGACGGGTCGTACTGCGGGTTGTAATTGTTTTGGTTCTGAGTCGAATGCGCCGGTGAGCCGTTACACGCTGGTCCGTAATGTTGCGTTGCTGTTGGCGGCGGCTGGCGCGCATGCGAGCGCGTTGAGGGGCGGCACGGGTGTTGTGTCGACTCTGCTGGGTCTGGGTAATAGCGGCTGGACTTGGGTTTTTGGTGCGGCGCTGATTGCTGTGACGTTGGAGGCTGTTCGCCGCGGTGATGCTCTTGCGCAGCCGGAGCCGCAGGCTGAGGTGATTTTGCCGGAGCCGGTGTATGACGAGAACGGCGAGGAGCTGTATGTTCGTATGCCGATTCCTCATGCGGCGCTGTACCTGGAGAATGGTCGTCACACGAATTTGCGTGCGTTGGCTAAGAATCAGGCGCGTATGCTGGTGTTTGTGTCGGCGACGTGTGCTGGTTGTGTGAAGTTTTTGAAGACGATGTCTTCGTGGCAGGAGCGTCTGCCGCAGGTGGCGTTGCATCCGGTGTATTCGAGTCTGGATTCGTTGCAGACCTCGCGTAATGCGGGTACGTTGCCGGAGGGTTTGACTCCGTTGATTGACCGTGATGCTGGTGCGCGCGCGAATTTTGGTAATGGTGTACCGTTGGCTGTGGTTTTGGGTGCTGATGGTCTGATTGCTGGCGGCCCGGTGGCTGGTAAGGAGCAGGTTGAGGCGTTGCTTGCCGATATTGAGGCGCAGTTCGCTGAGGCTGCTCGTTTGGCTGAGGAGGAGCGTGCGGAGCAGATGCGTCAGGCGATTGCTGAGGGTACGTCGAATACTGACGGCGATCACCTCTAAACGCGCCCTTATCGTCCAGCCTCTGTAGCGTCCGTTCCCCTCCCGTAGCCCCGTCCGGCTCTTGCTGCCCTTACCGGCAGGTGCCGGGTGGGGCTATGCTAGAACGTAGCGCACACACCGCTTATACGCCGCGGTCACCTCGCCGGGTGGCGGCTGGCGCGTCCTCAACCCTATCAAAGGAGTTTTTATGGCAATGATGAGTTTCAACGCTCCGGGTGAGCGTGAGAAGTCCCTGTGGCTGATCCGTAAGGAAAGCAACCCGAATCACTCACAGTGGTACATTGACCGTTTCAAGGCGATGGAGGCTGAGGGTAATGACATGGCGGGTGAGTCTCGTCTGTTGGATGCTATGGCTTCTCGTGGTGCGAAGATTCTTGATGCTGGTTCTGGTCCCGGTCGTGTGGGTAAGCAGCTGCACGCGTTGGGTCACCGTGTGACGGGTGTGGATATTGATCCTGAGCTGATTGAGGAGGCGCGCCGCGTCTGCCCGGATGCCACGTGGATTACCGCTGATTTGGTGGATTTGCCGGAGGTGCTGGGCATTGAGGGTGACGCTACGGCGGAGAATGGTTTTGAGCTGCTGGTGTGTGCGGGTAATGTGATGGGTTTCTTGGCTCGTTCGACTCGTAAGCCGGTGGTGGAGAATTTCCGTCGCGTGTTGGCGCCGGGTGGCCGTGCGGTGGTTGGTTATGGTTCGGGTCCGGGCCGTGATTATGCGTTTGAGCAGTTCCTCGCTGATGCCCGCGAGGTTGGCCTGAACGTGGATAACACCTACTCTTCATGGCAGATGCACCCGTTTGTGGAGGGCTCTTCGGAATTTTTGGTGGCGGTTCTGTCGCGCCCGGCGAGCTAGCCTCCCCTATTCAACAAGCACGCTAAACGTATATAGCTAGGCATTGAGAAGGCCCGGCACCTACCCCGTGTGGGGTGGGTGCCGGGCCTTTGCACGTTCGGAAGATGCGCATCCGAAAAGAAGCACCGGTGAAGAGTGGGTGTTCTAGTGGATGAGGTAGATAGTGCGGGCGAGTTCTTCGGGCATGAAGGATGCGGCGAAGAGGATCGCCACGATGATGACGGCGAGTGCGGTCATGAGGCTGGAGCGCCAGCCGGGGTGCAGCTCGTTGAAGGTGATGAGCCCCTTGTGTTCTTTGTCCATGTTGACCACGTTGATCTGCTTGTAGATGGTGGTTTGGGCGGAGAGTTTGGAGGAGACTTCTCGCATGGTTTTGCCGTCCCAGACGCGGCCGTCGACGCGCATGAGCTGTTTGCCGTCTTTGTCGACGGCCCACATGGCGGGGAAGCTGCGGTAGCGTAGGCGACCGGCGACGGTTTTGAGTTTCTGGCCGTAGGCTTTTTTGGGGTAGAGCTTTTCGACGAAGATGGTGTGGTCGATGTTTTCCAGCGGTACGGCGAACCAGCCGAAGGTGCGTGCGCGGAGCACGTGGGTTTTGGTGATGACGATGATGGTGGGTTTGAGGACTGAGTAGAGGTTTACGCCTGCGATGGTGCCGATGAGCAGTACGAGGATGGTGTACGGCAGGGCGGGTCGCTTGTAGAAGATGAAGGCGAGCGCGGCGAGTAGCACGATGGTGCCGGGGAGTGCCGCTTCGATGCGCCTGCCGTAGGAGCGCATGCGGGGGTGGAATAGTTCTGTGACTTCGCCGTATTTGGCGGGGACTTCGTGAGCGCGTTCTGCCATATACACAACTTTAGTGTGTGCGGTGCGTGAAACCTAGCGGACTACCTGCGTTACTCTGGTTCTATGCGTAATTTTTCTCCCGTGGAGCGGGTCCTGGCAATGTGGATGGTCGGTGTTGTGGTGGCGGTTTCTGTGGCTGCTGCGGCGCTGGTTATGACGAATAAGCTGGTGTATGGTCCGACGGGTCAGGTGCGGGAGTATTTTCATGCGTTGCGTACGGGTAATGGTTCGTATGCGCGTGGTTTGTTGGGTGCGCAGATTCCTGATGGTGACGCGTCACTGCTGGATGGGGATGCTTTGAGGCGTTCGGTGTCTTCGTTGGGTGAGGTGTCGTATGAGGTGGTGGAGACCAGCGAGGATGGGGAGCATGCGACGGTGCGTGCGTCCTATACGTTGGAGGGTTCGCAGCAGCATACGGATTTTCGTTTGCACCGTTCGGGCACGCATTGGGGCTTTTTTGATAAGTGGGCTATTGATGAGGCGTCTTTGCCGTCGGTGAAGGTGAATATTCAGGGTGTGGAGGCTGCGACGATTAATAACCGTAAGGTTGCGGTGGATGATGGTGCGGCGTCATTCCCGGTGTTTTATCCGGGTGTGTATGCGGTGTCGTATGATTCGACGGTTTATACGGCGCAGAAGGTGAATGAGGTGGTGACTGCGCAGGATGCGAATCATGCGGTGCGTATGGAGTTGAAGCCGAGTGATAATGCGTTGTCGTCGGTGAAGGAGCAGGTGCAGGATCATTTGAAGAAGTGTACGCAGCAGAGCACTCTTTATCCGGGTGGGTGCCCTTTTGAGTATGCGTTTACGGGTCGTGTGGATTCTGAGGTGAAGTGGTCGGTTGAGAAGGTCGCGGATCCGCAGGTGAGTGTGAGTTCGGCGGGTGTGTGGTCGTTGAAGCCGATGTCGGGTACGGCGAAGGTGTCGTTTACTCAGTTGGATTTGTTTACGGGTGAGCGTTCGCAGGTGCAGAAGGAGATTCCGTTTACGTTGAAGGCGTCGGTGGAGGCGGATGCGAAGGCGGTCCGAGTCTCCTTCTAGGTTCGCTGACCTGTAAAGGGCCGGTGTTATCCGTAGCGACATCAGGGTGTCCGAGCGAAGCGAGGACGGGTGCCCCTGTAGGAGCGAGGATGACCCGGCCTTTTCACATACCAGCCGTTCTGAAACCACAAACATTCTGAAGACAACAAGGAACCGGTACTATCTGTAGCGACATCAGGGTGCCCGAGCGAAGCGAGGGCGGGTTCCCCTGTAGGAGCGAGGATATGTACCGGTTCCTGTTTTATGTATTTAGGTGACTAGTTGATACCGCGAAGGTCCAGGACGAGTTCGCTTTCGTCTGCCTCGTCACCGGTCACGACGACGGGAATACCCCAGTCCTGCTGGTAGAGGTGGCACGCTGCGTGCTCGGGGATGTCACCGCCGGGGGTGCCGTCGCAGGCGGCGGCGCGGGCGGTGATGTGCAGGACTGCCTCGGTGATTTCGGGGTTGAGTACGAGGGTGCGGGTCAGTCCGGTGGAGGTGCCGGCGCCTTCCAGGATGAAGTTCTCGGGGGTGGAGGAGATCTTCAGCTGGGTGGGGTCGCCCCAGCGGGTGTCGAGCTTCTGGCCGGTGGGTACGGTGAATCGTGAGGTGAATTCGAGGGTGCCGCCGGTGAGCTTGGTGGAGGGGCGTGCGGTGGTGATGGCGCCTTCGTCGACGTGCTGTGCCTTCGCGGGGATGGAGGCGCGTACGAGCTGGTGGGCGTTGGTTTCGACGATGATGAGGCGCGGTTCTTCGCCGGGTACTTCTTCGACGAGCAGGTCGGAGGGCTCGTCGAGGCCGCGTTCAAGGGTGCCGAGGGTGCCGGTCACCGGGTCCCAGCGGCGGATAGCGCCGTTGTAGGTGTCTGCGACTGCGATGGAGCCGTCGGGCAGTTCGGTCAGGCCGAGGGGGTGCTGCATGCGGGCGGTGTCGGAGTCGCCGTCGACGAAGCCGAAGTCGAACAGGCCCTTGCCGACTGCGGAGGTGACCTGTACGCCGTCCTCGGTGAAGGTGACGTGGCGCAGGCCGCTGGTTTCGGAGCATGCGACCCAGAGGCTGCCGTCGCGGGCTTCGATGATGCCGGAGGGCTGGGCGAACCAGGCGTCGGCGGCGGGGCCGTCGGCGAGGCCTTCGACGCCGGAGCCTGCGAAGATGCTGACGGTGCCGGTGACGGGTTCGTAGCCGAAGAGCTGGTGGGTGCCTGCCATGGCGATGATGAACTGACCAGCCTCGCGGGAGTAGACCGCATCCCAGGGAGAGGAGAGCGCAATCTCGGTGGCGGGTACGCCGGCGGGGATGTGGTTGGGGTCGCCGGTGATGGCGTTGTCGCCGTCGATGACGCGCTGCACGCCGTTGCCTGCGAGGGTGCGTACTTCGCCGGTGCGCAGGTTGAGGGAGCGCAGGCGGTGGTTGACGGTGTCGGCGACGAGCACGTCGTAACCGAGCTGTTCGCGTAGGTTCTCGGGTACGAGGGCGAGGCCGGCGGGCTCGTTGAAGCGTGCTTCGGTGCCGGTGCCGTCGACGTGGCCCTTGACGGGGTGGTTCACGGGGTCGTCGCCGCCACCGTAGGTGTTGATGACGGTGTTGAGGTCGGCGGCTACCTGCAGGATGCGGTGGCGTGCGCTGTCTGCGACGAGGTAGGTACGTTCGCGGTTGCCGAAGAGGTTTGCGGGGCCGAATTCGGCGGGCAGTTCGATGGCTTTGCCGGGGAAGGCGTAGGTGCCGGCTGCCTTGGGGCGGGGCACGTAGGGGCCGTCGCCGCGGTGCAGGGTACCCTTCGCTTCGTGTTCGGCGACGAGTTCGCGTACGAGGGAGGTGAGGCCCTGCACGTGGCCTTCGCCGGAGAGGTGGGCGACGATGTAACCTTCGGGGTCGACGACGACGAGGGTGGGCCATGCGCGGGCGGTGTAGGCCTGCCAGGTGGTCAGTTCGGGGTCGTCGAGTACGGGGTGGGTGATGTGGTAGCGGTCGACGGCCGCAGCGAGCGCTACGGGGTCGGCTTCGTGCTCGAATTTGGGGCTGTGCACGCCGACGGTGACGAGCACGTCGGAGAATTCTTCTTCGAGGGGGCGCAGTTCGTCGAGCACGTGCAGGCAGTTGATGCAGCAGAGGGTCCAGAAGTCGAGAATAACGATTTTGCCGCGTAGGTCCTGCAGGGTGAGGTTCTTGTCGCCGGTGTTGAGCCAGGCTCGGCCTTCGAGTTCGCTGGCACGCACGCGTACGGTGCGGTTGGTGTTTTCGCTCATGGGTTCTCTCTCCTGTTGGGTGCGCCGTGTGTGGGCGCGATGGTTTGCTGTCCCCATTATGCCAGCGTGGTTGGGGTGGTTCGCCGGGAGTTGAGCTTTGTGACTTGGGGGCTTAACGACCTGTCATATTAAGTCATATTCAGGGTGGCGTGTGGGTGCATAAAAGCGCCCCGCACGCATCACGTTCGGATGCGCGCGGGGCGCTGAGGTATTCAGGCGGTCTAAGATAATCAGCTCAGTTCAAATGTGCGCGGAATACAGCCGAATACGCTGGAATTCATCGATTCCTAACCCGCATTAGAAGCCCGTTCGGGGTCCCAGATACGGGCCCGCTTCGTCGGCTTTACAGGTTCCTTCGGCGTTACGTTGAGAGCCTCAACAGGGGCGGGGGTTTGCGGGACTTCCAGGGACGTGTAGGATTCCTCGTTAACCTCATTCTTAAAGTCGATAATCTGGGTCATACCGTCTGACTCGACATTGATAAGACGCCCGCCAGCCATAATTGCATGCCACGAGCCATCAGCTTCTACGGTGATGATTGATCCATCAGGAGTGACGCGGCCCCAACTACCGTCCTTCTTGATAATGATGTCATCGCCGTTGTTCGCCTCAACAATGGCGATTTCATCGCCGAGGGATGAGGTATACACGGTGCCGTCAGCATTCGTAGATTTCTTTGAGGCGGGGCTCTTCTTGGCCTCTTCAATGGTTTCTTTAAAGGATTTCTGGTTGCCAGCACCTGAGTTGGAATCTGTGGGCTTAGATTCTTCGTCCTCAGCGACCTGCTTTTCATCCGAAGCATCCTGCGTTGAGTCTGCGCCGGCTGTCTCTTCCTCAGCCTTAGCCTGGGCATCACTCGAGGTCACCTGCGACTCAGGGGATGCGGCGTTTGCAGTCAGCGAGGTGGAGGAAGCGTTAGGAGTAGCGCTTGCAGATGCACTCTCATGGGAGATAGTGGTGGTCTGCGTAGCCTCATCACAGGCAGCCAGGCTGAGCGTTACGGCAAGACTCAAAGACAAGACAGCAATGAATTTCTTCACTAATTTTCCTTTTTCAGACACGCTCTGTGTGCATACCTGCACCGCATGAGGCGTGTATTAAGTAAGCGCTAGATTCTGAGCGCTTCCCTATCCTAGCAATAGATACCTGACGCTTCCTATTTTCTATATATCGGGCGTGTAGTTTCCCGCATGCGAAAGCGCCCCGCACGCATCACTATCGGATACGTGCGGGGCGCTAGTAAGCCCTATTCTGGCGGGCTGTTCTGACTGTTCGGCCCGGGGCAGGGGCTAGTTTTTACTTGGCGCCTGCAACCTCGGAGAGGTCACCAATCTTGGTTGCTTTGACGGGTTCGACCGGGATGCCGTTGAAGCCATCAATTCGACTGGGAGCCTTGGGTGCCTGAATGGTAGAGACGTCAGTTGCGGTCTGAATGGTCTTGGTGTTCAGCTGGGACGCGGTGCCGTCTGCTTTAACGACGGTGTAGAGGTTGGTGCTAGTGTCACCCATGGTCCAGCCGCCGTCCTTGAAGACGATAATGTTCTTGCCGTTACCGATTTGGTTCCAGGTGCCGTCCTTCTGAATACCGATGATGGATCCGTCCTTTGCAACGACGTAGGCGATTTCCTCGTTGTAGTAGACTTCGCCATCATTATTCTTGGTGCTCTTGACACCGGGGAGGCTCTTGAAGTTTTCAACTATATCCATCATGAGGTTGTTGTTGGTGGCACCACTGATAGCATTTGCGCCACCTGCAGGGTCGCTGGGCCGACTGCTGGGGGTACTGATGGTGCCCGGGGTGGTCTTGGTCTCTGCCTTGGCGGTTTCGGCGGCTGCGGAGGTGGTGCTCTTGCTGGTTGCTGCTGCGGAGGTGCTTGCGGGTGCCGAGGCAGTTGCGGAAGCGGTTGCAGAAGCGGTTGCGGAAGCGGACGCGCTTGCCGATGCGGAGGGGCTGGAGGTGGATCCGCCGGTGTTGCCGCCGCAAGCTGCGAGGCCGAGAGCACCGGCAATGGTCAGGGACAGAACAGCA
>NZ_KV816928.1:31589-33326 GCF_001814485.1 Rothia sp. HMSC066G07
TGAAGACGCAAAACGCCCCGCACGCATCACAATCGGATGCGCACGGGGCGCTGGTATCCCTGTTCTGTCGGGCTATTCGGCCCGGGGCAGGAGCTATTTTTTACTAGAGGCCTGTAATCTCAGAGAAGTTACCAACCTTGGTGGGCTTGGCCGGGGTCTTAGCGGTGCCGCGGAAGCCGTCGATACGGGCAGGTGCCTTCGGGATCTCGATGGTGGAGAGGTCGGTTGTCTGCTCTAAGGTCTTAGTGTTCAGCACGGCAGCGGCGCCGTCTGCTTTGACGGCGGTGTAGAGGTTGTCCTCGGGGTTGGTCTTAATCCAGGAGCCGTCCTCTTCCACGACGATGGTTCCGCCGTTGGAGTCAAATCTACTCCACGCACCGGTATTCTTGATGATGACAATAGCGCCGTCCTTTGTTTCGAAGACAGCGACTTCATAGTTGTAGTAGACGGTGCCGTCGCTGGTCTGTACCTTCTTTACATCGGACTCGTTCTTGAACTCGTTCAGGGATTCCTTGACGGCGCTGTAGAATGCGGAGGTTTCCTGCTGGTTGGAGTCCTCGCTCTTCTTAAGTGCTTCGGTTGCTTCGCTGGGCAGACCGCTGGGGGTGCTGATGGTCCCCTGGGTGGTCTTGGTTTCTGCCTTGGTGGTTTCAGCGGCTGCGGAGGTGCTTGCAGGGGCCGAGGCAGTTGCGGAAGCGGTTGCAGAAGCGGACGCGCTAGCCGATGCAGAGGAGTTGGTGCCGGAGTTGGTGCCGGAATTACCGCTGCAAGCTGCAAGGCCGAAGGCACCGGCAATGGTCAGGGACAGAACAGCAATAGACTTCTTCACTGATTTTCTCTTTCTGCATGCGCCGCTCTGCAACGGCGCAGTGCGTAATGTGGTTGACCTGTGCTCGGGTACCTCCCCGGTGTATGCCCTCATGCTAGCACCGCGGCCTGGAAGCTCCCTGAGATGGTGCGGTGCCCCCCCCCCTCCCCCGCTACTTTCGCTGGTCTTCTCAGCTCTACGTGTCTTCCCAGCTCAGCTTGAAGACGCAAAGCGCCCCGCACGCATCACGGTCGGATACGTGCGGGGCGCTGGTGCCCCTGTTCTGTCGGGCTGTTCGGCCCGGGGGCAGAGGGCAGGGGCTAGTTTTTATTTGGCGTCTGCATTACTTGGCGCCTGCGACCTCGGAGAGGTCAGCAATCTTGGTGGGCTTGACCGGGGTCTTAGCGGTGCCGTTGAAGCCGTCGATGCGGGCCGGGGCCTTCGGGACCTCGATGGTGGAGACATCGGTTGCCTGTTCGAAGGTCTTGGTGTTCAGTACGGAGGCGGTACCGTCTGCCTTGACGACGGTGTAGAGGTTCTCCTTGGGGTTGGTCTTAATCCAGGAGCCGTCATTGCTCACGACGATGGTCGTACCGTTGGCGTCGATGCTGGTCCACACACCGTTATTCTGGATGCTGACAATAGCGCCGTCCTTGGATTCGAAGGCAGCGAATTCATCGTTGTAGTAGACGGTGCCGTCGCTGGTCTGCGCCTTCTTCACACCGGCCTCAGTCTTGAAATCGTTCAGGGCTTCCTTGCTGGCGGTGTAGCCTGCGGAGCCTGCCTGCTGGGCGGACCCTTCAGCCTTCTTGAGTGCTTCGTTTGCATCGGTGGGCAGGTCGGTGGGGGTGCTGATGGTACCCTGGGTGGCCTTGGTTTCTGCCTTGGTGGTTTCAGCTGCTGCGGAGGTGGTGCTCTTGCTGGTTGCT
>NZ_KV816928.1:33426-46064 GCF_001814485.1 Rothia sp. HMSC066G07
TAGACTTCTTCACTGTATTTTCTCTTTCTGTATGCGCCGCTCTGCAACGGCGCAGTGCGTAGTGTGGTTGACCTGTACTCCGGTATGCCCGGTGTACGCCACCATGCTAGCACCGCGACCTGAAAGCTCCCTGAGATGGTGCGGTGCCCCCTCCCCCGCTTACGGGTCATCTCAGCTCTACTGGTCTTCTCAGCGCGGCTTGAAGACGCAAAAACGCCCCGCACGCATCACGCTCGGATGCGCACGGGGCGAACGGGTCTAGCTAGTCACCAGCTATGTAGTGGATACGTTTAGTTCGTAGCCAGGCTGGTCGGCTTAACGGGATTCTTCGGGGCAGGCAGGTCTCCCACAGGAGCCGGGGGCTTGGGCAGCTCCAGGGACTGGTAGTCGCCCGAAACCTCCGAGGTCTTAACGTTCATAATGGAAGCCGCACCGTTCTCATCAACGCTAATTACTTCACCGTTAGGCTTGACGGCAACCCAGCCGCCCTTATCAGTCACGGCGGCAACCTCACCTTCAGGGGTCACACGTACCCAGCTACCGTCTTTCTCAATGCTGATGTAGTTACCGTTCTTAGCTTCGACAACAGCGATGCTTCCGTCAGGGGCAGTGTACACGTTGCCTTCAGTGTTCGTAGTCTTCTTGGCGGAGCGGTCTTTCTTAGCCTCTTCGACGGCTTCCTTGTAATGCGCGTATAGCTGCGGACCGTAGTTGCTATCGGTGGGGTCCGTGGGCATGGAGGAAGCACCCGACAGTCCACTCTTCTGGCTTTCGGATTCCTTAGCGGAGGCGCTCGAGCTACCTGCGTTTGCGGAAGCGGTAGCCGATGCGCTCGCCGAGGCAGACGCGCTGGAGGAGGCACTCGAGCTACCTGCGGTTGCAGAAGCAGATGCGCTTGCCGATGCGGAGGAGTTAGAGTTGGTGCCGGAGTTGCCGCCGCAGGCTGCAAGACCGAAGGTTGCGGCGAGGCCCAGGGACAGAACAGCCATAGACTTCTTCACTGTGTTCTCTTTTCTGGTAGATCCCCGTGCTATGCCGGAGAGACCTATAGTGTGGTTGTTTGTTGAGTGAGAGTTGAGTGAGAGCTAGATTCTGAGCGCCTCCCTAATCCTAACAACAGTTATGCGAAGTTTCCTATTTTCCCTAGGAGTTCAGCGCAACTTGAAGACGCAAAACGCCCCGCACGCATCACTATCGGATGCGCACGGGGCGTCTTATAGGTCAGGGGCTGTTACGCTCTGGTAGCGTCACAAGCCGCTGTTAGCTCTTTACAGCTTACTTGGGCTGTGCGGGCTTGACGGGGGCGACCTTAGCCTGTGCGGGCTTTGCGGGAACCTTCGGAGCCTTCAGGTCTGCCTTCTCGCCGCCAACGATGGAGGTTACTTCACCGGATGCGTCCACGGTTGCCTGCAGGCCGCTGTTAGCCTGGATGCTCCAGGAGCCATCAGCCTTGACTGCGACCTGGCCGTTTGCGTCCTGGCGGCTCCAAGAACCGTCAGCCTGTACAGCTACCTGACCTTCGTCACCCTGAATGGTCCAGCCGCCGTCCTCAGAGACAACGACGTCGCCCTCAACGGTGGAGGTGCTGTTGCCCTCGGAGTCCTTGGACTCAGCCTTGGTGCCCTTTGCGTCGGACTCTACCTTGGAGGAGTTACCCTCGGAGTCCTTAGCGTCTACGGATGCCTTGCCGTCTGCGCCGACCTTCACGTCTGCGGAGTTGCCCTCGCCGTCGTTAGCCTTGACGGTGACGTTGCCGTCCTTGTCAACCTTCACATCTGCAGTAGCGGAAGCGGAAGCAGCCGAGGTGGTTGCAGCTGCAGAGGATGCCTTAGCCGATGCGCTTGCGGAAGCAGTTGCAGAAGCGGATGCGGATGCAGTCGCGGTGGTGGTGGAAGAGGACTGGGAGCCGCATGCGCTCAGGCCCAGTGCGCCTGCGAAAGCGATGGACAGAACCGCGGTGGTCTTCTTCATTGCGGGGGCGATAGCCATTGTTTCTCCTTGTGGTTGTTAGTATGGTGCGGCTAGTTGGCGACGTATTCGCGTCGTGCGCAGGATCCTTGTGGGATTCCATAACAATTATCGGTGTAACCAACCGCGTTAATTCTATCGAGTTTGGGGGCTTTTATCCGAGCCGGCGGGCGTTTATCCGCATTCTAGCGGGTGGGATATCCCACGTTTCCGCCCGGTTCGTCAGTCAGCTTCTTAGCGGCGGGGAGTGACGGGCTTGACCGGGTCAGCGCCAGCACCGGCGGGCTTGGCGGGAACGGTCGGTACCTTAATCGTGCCGCTGCCGCCGGTCTGTTCCCAGGTGCCGTTAGCTTCTACTTCAATGACGCCGTTCTCACCGGTCTGTTCCCAGGAGCCGTCAGCATCAACCTCAACGACGCCTCCATCGCCAACGCGCTCCCAGGAGCCGTCAGCTCGTACCTCGATGATGTCGCCGTTGGGGGCGTGGTAGGACCAGCCGCCGTCGGTCTTGATTTCGATGAGGGTGTAGCCGTTGGCTGCGCTGACGGTTCCGCTGTCGACGGTCACGGTGCCGGAGCCGTTCGAGCCGCTCTTGGCGGAGGTCTCGCCGGCCTTCTCGTCGACCTTTGCGGAGGAGCCCGAGTTGTTCGATGCCGAGCTGCCATTGACGGTTGCGTTGCCGCTAGCGTCTGCGGTCACGCCGGTTCCGTCAGCACCGTTGACGGTTACGCCGTTTTCGGTGACGGTGACGGTACCCTGCGAGCTGCTTGCGGTAGCGCTCGGGGAGGCTGCGTCGCTTGCCTTGACGGTGACCTTGCCGTTGCCCGCGTTGACTGCTGCGTCAGCGCTGGAGGATGCCTTGGCGGTTGCGGTTGCGGTGGGTGCCGGGCTGGAGGTGTTCTGTGCACCGCAGGCGCTCAGGCCCAGTGCTGCGATTGCTGTGATGGACAGTGCGGCTGCGCCGGTGCGGAGGCGGTGGCTGGTGGGCTGCGCGGAAGTACGCTGAGCGTGGCGTGCCATGAGGTGGTTCTCCTTGTGCGTCCCGGAGGGTCAATCGTCCGGGGTTTGTATGGTTGATTTTCCGGCTGGGGTGGGGCCGTTTGTATGGTGTGTGGCTTTTCCTTCGCCGGTGATTCCAGCATAGGGTGTGAGCCTAAGATTGAGCTTTAGTTTGCTGTGTTTAAGCTATGTCTGGACGGCGATGTATAAGTATTTTTCCCAGCGGGGTTTCATACTCACGGTTTTTCGCTCAGCTTATGTATAGCTTTCTGCTTATATGTATAAATTTTCTTTATTTTTTCTGTAGCCTGCCCTAGCTTCTTCCGTGAAGTAGGGATAGTTTCTGTGTTTTTAGCTCAACCACAACATTAAGGTCGCAAAGACACAACTACTCAGCGACTCTAGGGCTCCACCTCACCTGCCTAGGGGCGCTTCCACTGCTTGGGCTTTCTTCAGCCGGGTTTTCTCCGATGTTTCCCCTTGGGCAGGCATAATAAAAGACCCCCACCGTGAGGGTGGGGGTCTTTTATCAGATTCAAAGTCTCAAGAATTACTTCTTCTTAGCGACTGCTGCCTTCAGCTTGGAGCCTGCGGTCAGCTTCACGCCGTGACCGGCGGGAATCTGGATAGTTTCGCCGGTCTGCGGGTTACGGCCGGTACGAGCTGCACGGTCGGTGCGCTCGATTGCCATCCAACCGGGGATGGTGATCTTCTCGCCCTTGGAGACGGAAGACTCGAAAACCTGGAACACTGCGTCGAGGACTGCGTTTACAGTTGCCTGGCTCTTGCCAGACTTCTCTGCAACCTCTGCAACGAGTTCGGTACGGTTCTTAGCCATTAGGGTGCCCCTTCCAGAGACTTAGATTTGAGTCTAAAGCGAGTGACCGTCTTGCGACGGAAAACCGTTTAGGAACTAAAATACCAGATTTACCAGCTGGACTTGGTGATACCGGGCAGCTCGCCACGGTGTGCCATCTCGCGGAAGCGCACGCGGGAGATACCGAACTTCTGGAAGGTACCGCGGGGGCGGCCGTCGATCTGGTCGCGGTTACGCACGCGAACGGGGGAAGCGTTGCGGGGCAGCTTCTGCAGTGCCACGCGTGCTGCTTCGCGCTCCTCGGGGGTAGCGTTCTCGTCGATCAGGGTCTTCTTCAGCGCGATACGCTTCTCGTTGTAGCGAGCGACGATGACCTTGCGCTGCTCGTTGCGAGCGATCTTGGACTTCTTAGCCATTCTTAGCGCTCCTCTCGGAAGTCAACGTGCTTGCGAACGACGGGGTCGTACTTCTTCAGCACCATACGGTCGGGGTTGTTGCGGCGGTTCTTACGGGTCACGTAGGTGTAACCGGTGCCAGCAGTGGACTTGAGCTTGATGATAGGACGGAGGTCCTTAGCCTTGGATGCCATTTACTAGATCTTCTCCCCGCGTGCGATGATTTCTGCAACAACGGCATCGATGCCACGAGCATCGATAACCTTGATGCCCTTAGCGGACACGTTCAGGGTTACCTTACGACGCAGCGAAGGAACCCAGTAGGTCTTCTTCTGAACGTTCGGGTCGAATCGACGCTTGTTGCGGCGATGCGAGTGCGAAATGCTGTGTCCAAAGCCGGGAACAGCTCCGGTCACCTGGCAGACTGCTGCCATGTTTCACTCCTTTATTGATTGACTTTTATGACGGTACGCAGTCGATGTTACTCGTGAGCGTCCCGCCACCAATGTAGAAGCACCGGGTTATTCGCCGGGCTAGAGTGTTTGAGATCGTCACGTGGGTGAGAGGCCACGCATCGATCCCCGCCGCGGGAAAAACGGTGAAGCTTATTAGTGTCGAGAGGCGTTTCCACCACTACGAACAGCGTTAAATTCTAGGTAAATACGGGGGTTCGTGCAAGCCTGCACGCCGGATTTTGCCTTAAAAATCCGCGGAATCTCGGTGTTCTGAGCCGATTGCATCTCGTTTAAGCGAAGTGCTCGATTCGCGGATGCACGCCTGCCTTCGAGCGGCAAACATACCTATCCATTCTATCAAAAATGAGTGTTTTTGCAAGTCCAGATGTTTTTAAGGAATTCTTTAACGCCCCTAGTCAGGCGTTAATGCGCCTTTTTAAGAACGGATGTTCTCTATGTGACCGGGGATAAATTACACCGGTGAAATTCATGTTGTGAGATTAACAGCTTAAGCCGGATTTAAGCCTTAAACAGCCCCGCGCCACCGATTCTTGCGGTGTGCGCAGGGCTGTTAAACAGGCTTAAACACGCGTTTAAAGAGCTTTTAACTCTCGTTTAAACGCTTCCGCCCCGGTTTTAAAGAGCAGTTTAAGGGGTCGCAACGGTACGAGTAACGGCGGATTCACCGTTCCAGTTACGGCGTAGATGCGAGCGCAAATACGGTACAGATACCGCGCAGGACACTCCCCCGGCGTACAGTTTTACGCCGTACCGTGAGCCACCGCGCCCCTAGTTCTTCAGCCTAGTTCTTAAGACTTGCCGCGGGCACCCACTGCGGGTACTTGGGGCTCACACCGTCCCCGGAGCTCGTGCCCTTCAGGCGGCGACCGATCCACGGCAGGGCAAACTCGCGGACCCAGCGTGCCTCCTGCTCAATCTTCTCGCGGGCGGTCAGCTGCACCTCCGGGGGCAGTACCGATTCGGTGACCACGCCGGGCAGGCCGAGCTGCGCCAGCACGCGGGATGCGAAGCGTTCGTGGCCGAGGTCGTTCATGTGCAGGCGGTCGTCAGCCCACAGACGCCAGTCGAGGAAGTCATTCCAACGCCAGTAGTCGATAATGTGTGCGCCGTGATCTTCGGCGATACCGCGCAGCAGTTCGTTGTAGGTTGCGGTGCGGCCGCGAGTGCGGGCGAAGGGACCCTGGCCCTGTACATCCAGGCCCGTAATGGTCAGGATCGTGATGTCCTGGGCGCGCATGGCGGCGAAGGCTTCGTCCACGCGGGTCATGAGCTGGTCGATATCAACGTTGGGGCGCATGATGTCGTTGCCGCCGCCGTAGAAGGTGACAATGTTGGGGCAGAGGTCCAGGACTCGGGGCAGCTGTTCATCCAGGATGGGACCGAGCAGGCGGCCGCGGATGGCGAGGTTTGCGTACTGCGCCTGCGGGTCTACTGCGCCGATACCTTCGGCAACGCGGTCTGCCCAGCCGCGCAGTCCGTTGGGGCGGCGGCGGTCAACGTCGCCCACGCCTTCGGTGAAGGAGTCACCGATTGCCACGTAGCGTACTGATTCACCGTTGAGCTTGCCGTTGGAGTCTAGGAGCGGGGTCGTCATTGTGTTCTTCTTTCCGGGCCTTTATAGAGAATGACCCTTCTATGGAAGGAGCCGGTACACCCGCGCGGTGTACCGGCTCCTTCGCTTAGCTTTCGGTGCGTCCTGCTTTCCAGTATCCCACTGTTATAGGCGCTTCATCAGATATGAGCGGGGGTTTCTTAGGATGCGACAGCTGAACCGGCAACGGTGGACGCACTCCGGGGATGCGGAACAACCACCACACTGCCGTCGTTAAACGGGTCCGCGACCTCGGCCTTCAGGCTAAAGATGGTGTGCAGGTTCTCGCGGGTGAGCACTTCGTGTGCTTCGCCTTGGGCGACGATGGAGCCGTCCTTCATAGCGACGAGATAGTCGGCGACTCGGGCGGCGAGGTTCAGTTCGTGCAGCACCATGATCATGGTGGTGCCGCGCTGTTCGTTGAGGTCCGAGAGCAGGTCGAGTAGCTCCACCTGATGTGCCAGATCGAGGTAGGTGGTCGGCTCGTCCAGCAGTAGAATGTCGGTTTCCTGGGCGAGCGCCATGGCAATCCAGACGCGCTGACGCTGACCGCCGGAGAGCTCGGTGACCTGTCGTTCGGCGAGGGACATGGTATCGGTAGCTTCGAGAGCCCAAGCAACCGCCTCGTCGTCTTCGGCGCTATTGCGTTTGAAGAGGCCCTGGTAGGGGTAGCGTCCTCGGGAGACCAGGTCGGCTACGGTAATTCCTTCGGGGGCGATGGGATGCTGAGGCATGAGCCCAACCATGCGGGCGAAGCCCTTCATGGAGTATTCGTGGGTGGATTTGCCGTCGAGGGTGAAGTCGCCGTTGAGCGGCTTGAGTAGTCGGGAGACACCACGTAGCAGGGTGGATTTGCCGCAGCCGTTGGGGCCGATGATGGCGGTAATTTTGCCCTTCAGGAATTCGAGGGAGAGGTCTTTGACGATGGTGGTTTCGCCGTAGCCGAGGCTGACGTTCTCAACTTTGAGGGTGCGTTCGGTGATTTCTTTCATGGCGTCCTTTCTTCTCTAAGGCTTTTCCCGGGAGCCTCCTAACTTAGCCTATCCTAATTTCGGGTCAGAATATAGCGGATCCCCCGCTCTGTTCATACTTCTGTAGAACAGTTCGGGGGATCCGCTGTATTGGTGAACTTTAGAAGTTCACTTTTCCGTTGACGAGCCAGCCGCCTTCCGCTGCACGCTGGAACACTTCCTGAGCCATGGTGCGGCTGTAGGTCTTGGAGACATGGTTGTCATCGATGTAGACGTAGATGTTTCCGACCACGGGGCTACAGGTGCCGTCCGGGCAGTACACGTCCTTCAGGTCAACCATGACGGCGCCCTGGTCGCGGTACTTGTCGAAGACTTCCTTTGCGGGGTTCTCGGCGGCGTACTTATCGCTTGCGGGTCGTGCACAGGAGCTCTTGTCGGCACCGGCCTTCTGTGCACATTCGTAGATGTTGTACTCGAAGCGCGGGTTATCGCGCAGACCGATGACCTGGACCCCTGCCTCGGTGAGGCGGCGGACCGTCTCGTCGAGGCTCGGGTCGATTCGTTCGTCGTTCGATCGTGCCTGGGCAACGGTGGCGATGAGCACCACGGTCTGCGGCTTACGCTTGAGAATTTCCTCGGTCATCTTGGTGTTGAATTCCGAGCATTCGTTACTGGCGTTGACGGCGCGGACCGGGTACTGGCAGCCACCGAGCAGGTAGGTCTGCAGGTTGGTCTTGGTCTGTTCGGCGATGGGCTTGAAGATACTCAGCGCCTGCTCCGCGTGGGAGTTACCGACGACCATGGTCAGCGGTGCGTCCTCGGGTCCGTACTTCTGCACGGTGCAGTACTTGGCGAGGGCCGGGTCGGAGGGCGCGAAGCCGCCGGTGCAGGGGTCGCTCAGTCCGTCGAACTGAGCTTTGACGTCGCCACCGGAGGGGATGGGGTTGTCGATGAGTCCCTGCTGGGCGCCGCCGATTGCGCGGGCGCCGGGGTAGTTTTCGCTGGCGGTCTGTACCTTCAGTTCGGCGTTCTGCTCGGACTGGGCGTTGCGGTAGCCGATCCAGGTCTGTGCGGCGGTCAGGGGTACGCCGGCGACCAGGAAGATGGCGAGGATGAAGGCGAGCTGGTCTGCCCAGGTCTTGACGGAGAAGACGGTCTTAAAGCGCATCTTCATCATGAGCCAGGGTACGAAGGGGTCCTTGCGGTAGCGCAGCGGCTTCTCGACGAAGCGGATGAGTAGCCATGCCAGGCCGATGGAGGCAAGGATGATGATGGTGCCTTCGATGATGTTCACGCGGGAGGTGCCGACGGCGCTGCTGTAGAGGATGAGGATGGGCCAATGCACCAGGTACAGGGCGTAGGAGATGTTGCCAAGGTTCTGCAGGGGTGCGGAGACCAGCAGTCGATCGATGCCCCAGCGGCTGTTGGTGCGGCCTGCCATGATGACGAGGGCGCCGGAGAGCACGGGCCAGAGCGCCAGGTAGCCGGGGAAGGCTCGTTCGACGGGCAGGATTGCACCGCAGGTGACCAGGCCGATGATGCCGACCCAGCCCATGACGACTCGCGCCTTTTCGGGCGCCTTCCATTTGAGGGTGAGCATCGCCAGCAGGGTGCCGATGGCGAATTCCCACAGGCGGGTGCGGGTGTCGAAGTAGGCGAATCCCTGGTTGGTGTCGGTTTCGACGATGGAGAAGGTCAGGGATGCTACGAATACCGTGTTGAAGGTGAATACCGCGGTGGTGAAAAGGTTCCCGCGGAATCGGTGCACGACGTAGGCTACTGCGGCGAAGAGCAGGGGCCAGATGATGAAGATCTGCCCCTGGATGGAGAGCGACCAGAAGTGCTGGAAGGGTGACTTCACGGAAGCGTTTTGGGCGTAGTAGTCCACGGAGCTGAACGCGAGGTTCCAGTTCTGGAAGTAGAACAGGGAGCTCGTTGCGTCGGTGACGGTTTGCGACCAGCGGCTGGGCGCGAGCACGAAGAAGGACGCAATCGTGGTACACGCGATAACCACGGTGGCTACGGGTAGCAGTCGCTGGAAGACGTGCATCCAGTAGCTGAAGAGATTGAGGGGTTTGCCTTCGTTGATCTTACGCATGAAGGAGAGCGAGAGCAGGAAGGCGGAGATGAAGAGGAAGACATCCACACCGCCGGAGACTTTGCCGACCCAGACGTGGTAGAGCACCACGAGGAGCACGGCGAAGGCTCGCAGGCCCTGAATTTCAGGGCGGAATCCTCGCGATTCGATGAACTCTTCGAGGGGGTAGTCGCTGGCTTCGCGTGCTTTGATGCTGCGCGGGGCGGTGGTGTAGGTTCCCTGCGAGGCGGGAGCCTGCGGGGTTCCGGAGGTTTCAGACATTCTCGGTTCCTCAGGATGGATGTCGATGTGCTAGTGCGGGTCCCTTAGACACTACAGGACACTCGTACAATAAAATCCTGATCCGCACCTCTGCTATGAGGCTGGTGCGAACCAGGATTTTTCTGAGCCCCCTACCGGATTCGAACCGGTGACCCTCTGTTTACAAGACAGATGCTCTGGCCAACTGAGCTAAGGAGGCAACTTGTCCAGTGTACCTTATTCTGGTGGTTGAATCTGCTTAGTTGTTCTTTGGCGGTTTGATGCGTTCGTTTCCTTCGTTTTACCCCTTCCGAATACCTCGGCTACAGGGGCTCCCGGGCACCTTGTCCAGCACTTTGCCGAGTCTTCTTCCTGCCCCTCACGTTCCTTTACTCGTTCTTTAGAGCTTCAGATGCATACGGAAAAACCCGGTAGCCTCGCGCGGAGGTTACCGGGTTTTTCTATCGAAGAGGTTACTTCTTCTTAGCTTCGATCTTTTCCTTCAGGAAGGTGCTGAAGTCGTTGCTGGTGTACTGGTCGCCATCAACGAAGACGGTGGGGGTACCCTGAATGCCGTTCTTTGCGGATTCAGCGTTGACCACGTCCACGAAGGGGCGCCACTTGCCGTCGTTCATATCGGAGCCGATGGAGGCGTGGTACTTCGAAGCAATGTCGGCAATCTGCTGGTTGTTCATGTCGCCGCTGCCCTGGTGGGTGAAGATCTCACGCTGGTAGTTCAGGAAGTCGTGGGTGCTGACCTGGTTTGCCACGGAGTATGCCGCTGCCGCGTTACGTGCGGAGTATGCGGTGGGCGAGGTACGGTCCAGGAAGGTCAAGTTGCGGATTTCCAGGGTGATGGTGCCGTCTTCGACGAGCTTCTGGATTTCTTCGCCGTACTTCTTCTCGAACTCTGCACAGTGCACGCAGTTGTAGTCCTGGAAGATGGTCACGCGAACGGGCTGGCCGTTCTTGGATGCCTCTTCAGCGGTCTGCACGCCCGGGGGCAGGGTGTTGACTGCTGCTGCGGTTCCGTTGACCATGGGGGTCACGGAGGAGGTCGAGGTTGCGAGCTGCTTGAAGTCGCGGGTCTCCTGGGTGGAGGAGTTTTTGACGATTCCGTCCTTGGTCAGCACAATGCCACCGTATTCGTTGGCGCTGGCGGGCACGGGGCCGCTTTCTGCTACCTTGGTGTTCTTGTTGCCGTTGATTACGACGAAACCGATGATACCTACGATGACGAGGACCACGGCGAGTACGCCGAGCTGGAGCCAGCGGCGGCTTGCCTGGCTGGGACTCTTCTTGGCCTGCTGGGCCGCAATCTGGCGGGCTTTTTCGCGGGCGTCGGTCGACATGCCTGCTCCTTTGGTTGGGAATATGGGTGGCGGTTCGTCCACTTCTTCTAGCCTACTCCTTATGGAGTACGCACCCATCAGGGCAGAGGTTCAGAGTGCCAGTGCTCGTCTGAGCTCGGCGCCTTCTGATCTCTGCCGGGCGTTCTAAAGCTCAGCTTCCTGCTACGTATAGCAGCTGAAAGCTATGTCGATCAGTTCCTATCACGTGGATAGGTTCCGTCTAATCTCTAGTGTGGACGTACCGCGCTACCCGTCTAGCCTACCGAATGGGTGCCGTATCGGCTAGTTAATACTCTGACTGAGATATCGTGGTGTCTGTTCTCACGCTCTCAGCTTATTTTCCTCGTAAACTTTCGTAGCGTTGGGAGGTTCCTCCCCTGCCACAAGCTACTCCGAGGCACCCACCCGGTTCGGTTCACCAGCCGTTAGGGAATGTTATAGACTTCCACTCCCCCAATGAACGGGCGAGTATCGAAATTCCCCTTCCACTTCACACTCAGACCGTGCTTCTCCAGTACGGGAATAATAGTGTCCTTCATGAGCTCCACGGAGAGCTTCTTGTGAAGGGCACTGATCTCTTCCTTCTGCGCATCGCTCAGCGCGTTCCATTCATTTTCGTCCCTGGGGTAGGCAAGGAAGGAGCCGAACCCAACGTAGGTGCCGCCGCTTTCAGCGAGGCTTTCAGTGTCCTGCTGGTGGAAGTAGATGTATCCCTTCCACTCACGGCTGTCGTCGATCTCGTCCCAGATTTCTGCGGATGCGCAGGTACCGCAGCAGGTGAAGTTCTGTCGTGCGATGACTCCTTCTTCTTCCAGCGCTGCGAAGGCGCGGTTGAGGTTGGAGTTCTTCTGCATTTCGGGGGTAATGCCCAGCTCAGCGGCGAATGCACGACGACGCTTGATGAGCTCTTCCACGTAGTCTTCTACGCGCTTTTCCCAGAGCTTGCTGTCTTCGTTCTCCCCATCGTATTCCAGCTCGAGTGCATCCATCACATAATCGGTGATCGTTTCTACGTACTGCTCAGTATCAGATTCACCCATGAACAGCAGGGGCCAGATGGGCCAGAGCAGCTCAGCTTCGTCTTCTTCGTCCAGTCCCCATTCTTTGGGGAAGGGGGGGTCGAGGCGTTCTTCGCTCCAGCGTTCGTAGATGCTCTTCTCATCAGCCATGATGATGCTCCTTTGTTTGCTCTCTACTCGTTGAAGTAGAGATATGGACTGCTCTTGCTGTTAAGGTACCAAGAGTTTCTCTGCCGTGCCCTCTATTTCGTCATTCAGGCGGATCTGTGAACTCCCCATCTCCTTGCCTCTGTATCAGGTTGGCACGCTGTCTGGCGAGGCTACATCCCCTGTTCCGCTGCCTCTCTGCTGAATCTCTGCGTCTCTGGGTCTATGAGTCTCTGCACCTTTGCTGAGTTAGGTGTCTTTCGTTCCAGGAGTTTTCGTTCTAGGAGTTTTTGGGTACACAAAAAGAGGGGAAGACCTATAAGGTCTTCCCCTCTTGAATAAAAAACCCGCGGTGACCTACTCTCCCACACCCTCAAAAGTGCAGTACCATCGGCGCGAAGAGTCTTAGCTTCTGGGTTCGGAATGGAACCAGGCGTTTCCCTCTTGCTATAACCACGGAAAATCTAGCGAATAACTTCGTTATTCAAAATTTCCGAATAAAAAGCCTCAACTTCCCAAAGGAAGCCCAGGGTTATTATCCAAAAACCATACAGTGAACGCAAAC
>NZ_KV816929.1:0-5319 GCF_001814485.1 Rothia sp. HMSC066G07
TATAGCGTCCAAGTTTCGGGGCGCAGTTCAGACTGATGGGTGGGGCTTCGCTGTGCGCAGGTCTTGCCGTATGGAGGTTTTGCTGTGCGTAGGTTCTGAGCCTCCTGTTTTAGGAATTCCCGGTCCCGCTGACGAAAATTTTGCCGCCCTTCACCTGCACCGGGTAGCTGGTCAACGCCTCCTCCGCGGGGCCGTGCACGACCGAGCCGTCAGCTACGGCGTACTCGGAGCCGTGGCAGGGACACACGATGCGGTTGGAATCCTGCACCTGCACCTGGCAGCCCTGGTGGGTGCACACGGTGCTGAACGCCTTGTACTCACCCGCGGACGGCTGGGAGACGATAACGGTCGTGGAGCCGTGGGTCAGGCGTGCCGCCTTGCCCACACCCACTGCCGAGGCGGAACCCACCTCAACGGTGCCTTCGGGTGCGGTAACGTTGGAGTCACCTTCAGCGCAGGAGGCGAGCAACGCACCGGATGCGACGGCACCGGTGATGAGGGTTGCGCGGCGGGAGAAGACGCGATCAGAAGAATCAGTTGCTGCGGTAGCTGCTGCGGCGTCGATGGCATTAGACTCGACTGCGGCGGGGGAGGCGCACGCCTTCTGAGAGCGGCAGCATCCGTTGGGTGCGGGCATGGTGGTTCCTTTCGTGTACTCTTTCCACCCTATGCCGGTTTGGAACAAAAATCGAATGAGAGCAGGATAAGCTTGGTTCGCATTTGCTCCCCCCCCCGAGACAAAATCCTGAGGCACACTCCGGAGGCACACAAAATGCCGGTCGGGTGGTCGCATCAGCAACACACCCAACCGGCACACATCTATTCAGCGTTAGAGAAATCTACCCCAAGTGGCGGGCAAAAATCGGCGCAATCACGGGGGCAACCAGACCCGTCTGCCACGGACGCGCACCGTACTCGGCGAGTGCATCCCGCAGGGTCTGCTCGTCAAAACGAGCCGGCGGCTCCCAGCAGAGGCGGCGAACATAATCGGTCGTGATCAGGTTCTGCGCCGGGATATTCAGCTCCTCAGAGAGCTCATCAATTGCCTGACGAACCTCGGTGAACAGCGCCAAGTTCTCGGGGCGCTTAGACTCCCATGCCTTCAACGGCGGCGGGGCAGTCGACGGCAAAGTGAACGGTACGGCGTTCTCACCGCGTGCTGCCGCGGCAATAGCACGCACCCAACGCGGGCCCTCACGACGCAAACCACGCGTCTGAAAACCAGGAATCGACATGATAGCGGGCACGTTACGCGGCATGGTGCGTGCCGCCTCCACAATCGCAGAATCAGGTAGCAGACGCTTCGCGTCGACGTCCTTCTTACGTGCCAGCGAGTCACGCTCAACCCACAGGTTACGCAGTGCCGTCAGCTGCTTGACCGAACGCAACATCGTGCGGCCCTTCGTCTTACGCCAACGCTCCGGCTGATCCGTCGGATCCTTCACCGGGGTCTTGCACAGGTACTCGAACTCCTCCAGAGCGTACTGCAGCTTACCCTGCTGGCGGAGCAAATCCTCCAACGCGTCACGCAAATCAATGAGCACGTCAACGTCCAGCAGCGCATAGTTCAGCCACGACTCCGGCAGGGGGCGGCGCGACCAGTCTTCCTTCGAGTGCTTCTTCGCCAGCTTATAGCCGAGCAGCTCCTCAACGGTCGCACCCAGATTCACGCGCTCCAGACCGGCAAGACGCGCACCAAGCTCCGTATCAAACAGGCGGTTCGGGCGCATACCGAGCATGTCCAGGCTCGGGAAGTCCTGAATCGCGGCGTGAATAACCCACTCAGCATCCGCCAAAGCATCGTTAATAATGCGCAAATCCTTAAACGCCTCAGGGTCAATCAGGTACAACTGATCTTCACGCTTAAGCTGCACCAAAAAAGCACGCGAACCGTAGCGGATGCCCTGAGCACGCTCAGTATCAACAGCCACCGGGCCGGACGCCGCCGCCAACTGCTCAGCGGCACGACGCAGACCGCTCTCAGTGGTGATGAGAGTCGGAATCGGTGAGGAAGGGGCCTCCAGAGGAACAACGTCCGGAACTTCGATACCGTGAAGGGTCAGCTGAGGGGTGCCTGCGGCATTCTGTTCAGCTGCGGTACTCATGCACTCAATCCTTTTCCTCTGTCTGATTCGACGCGCCAGATGCCCGGGTAGGCGTACGCCCGAGCAAACACGAGCCCGGGCGGGGTGGCGTGCCCGCGAAGGCACTACGCCATTCTACCCGCCCGAGCTTAAAGCCTCGAATTTAGAGATACTCACAATAAGGGGTTCACCGGTACGCCCGCGAGGGGGCTTGCCGGGCTCTATTCGGCGGCTTCCGCCTCGTCAACCGGAGTATCACCAGGCTGTGCTTCACTAGGCTGTGCCTCACCCGCCGGGGTCAGCGTCAGACACACCGAATTAATGCAATACCGCAAATCCGTGGGAGTCGGAAAACCCTCACCCTCAAACACGTGACCCAGATGCGAATCGCAGGCGGCGCAACGCACCTCCACACGGCGCATACCGAACGTCGTATCCTCCAGGTAACGCACACGATCCTCAGCCAGCGGCGCGAAAAACGACGGCCAACCACAATGCGAATCGAACTTCTGATCGGAACGGAACAGCTCCGTACCGCAAGCACGGCAAGAATACACACCCTCCGTGTGGGTGTTCCAGTACTCGCCCGTGAACGCGCGCTCGGTGCCGCCCTCACGCAGAACAGCGTACTCTTCAGGCTTGAGGACTTCACGCCAGTTCTTGGCGATAGCACCCACGCCAGGTAGCGAATTGCCCATCATGACTCCTTCAGTTTGCTCTCATGCCCAGGCTCTTACGGTATATGTAACGCCGCGGCCGGGCGGATTATTCCCGCTGAGCGCGGACTAAGCGCGGATGTCAGCGTACTTGCCGTTGGTGAGCTTCAGCAGGTCGTCCGGGGCGAGCTCAACGTCCAGGCCGCGCTTACCGCCAGAGACCATGATCGTGTCAAAAAGCTGCGCAGACTCATCGAGCAGGGTGGGGGAGGGGGTCTTCTGGCCCAGCGGGGAGATGCCTCCGACCACGTAGCCGGTGCGGCGTTCGGCGACCTTCGGGTCGCACATGGAGGCGTTCTTCCAGCCGAGGGCTGCGGCGGCCGCCTTCACGTTGAGCTTGCCAGAGACCGGCACGATTGCGACCGCGAAATCCTTCTCATGCACGATCAGCAGGGTCTTGAACACCTGCTCCTCGGAGGCACCGAGGTTCTTCGCGGCTTCTTCACCGAAGGAGGTGACGCCCTCAACATGCTCGTATTCACGCATCTGGAAGGGGGTGTTCGTCTCGGTCAGCAGTGCTACGGCGGCGGTTGCTGCGCCGCTCTTCTTACCTTTAGTTTTCTTAGCCATAGATACCATTTTACGGAAGTCACCACGCGCCGATACCTATGCGCTGATACCTATGCGCCGAGAAGCCACATGTGTTTCGAGAAGCCACAATAATGGTGGCTTCTCGAAACACATGTGGCTTCTCAATGGTTATGGGGTTATTTCAGTAGCCCTTTTTCCTTCAGCTGCTCTTGAGAAAGCGAGCCAACGACAGTCCAAAATCCATCTGATTTGTCTACGTTCTGAGGTGGCCTTTAGGCTCCCTTTTTTCTTAGTAAATACCGATGAGTAATTGCATGCCAAGACTAGTCAAGATGATAGCAATCCAGCAAAGGGCTCCAAGAAAAATGGATTTTCCACTGGATTTGATCATAGCAATGAGGTTGGTTTTGAGACCAATAGCACTCATAGCCATGATGATGAGGAATATGGAGAGTTGTTTGAGAGGTGAAAAGAAGCTATTGCTGACACCGAAAGATGTGAGAAGAGTAGTTAGCAGAGAAGCTAGGATAAAGTAGAGAATGAAAACGGGGAAGATTTTTTTAAGCTTCACTCCTTGGTTGTTGCCTTGTTGACGGCTTTGCCAATAGGAGAGGAAGAGAACGATAGGGATAATAGCTAGAGTACGTGTCAGCTTGACAATAGTTGCAGGCTCAAGAGTGTTTGCATTGTAAAGACTATCCCAGGCACTAGCAGTAGCTGTCACAGAGGAAGTATCGTTGACCGCAGTACCCGCAAAGAGAGCAAAACCTTCGTTGGAAAGATGGAGCCAAGAACCTAGAGTTGGAAAGATAAGAGCTGCCAAGACATTGAAGAAAAAGATAACAGAAATGGCTTGGGCCACTTCTTTTTCCTTGGCGTGAATAACAGGAGCAGTCGCTGCAATGGCAGAACCGCCACAGATAGAAGAACCTACACCGACCAAGGTAGCAAGCTTTGTATCCAGATTAAAAAAGCGTTGGAAAAAGAAAGCAATAATTAAAGCGATAGAAATGGTCGAAATGATGACAGGAAGGGAAGATTTTCCAACTGCGAAAACTTGTGAGATACTGAGTCCAAACCCAAGCAAAATAACAGCATACTGAAGCAATTTTTTGGAGCTATAAGTCAAACCGGCATCCAGTTGTGTATAGGAAGTGAGAAAGGGATGGAGAATCATTCCGATAAAAATGGCGAAAACAGGTGCTCCCACAACAGGCAGAAATCCTCCTAAAACCCAAGAGATGATAGAAATGATCAGACAGACTGACAGCCCTGCCCAATTTTTTGATAGAAATGACATAAAAACCTCCGAAAATAGATACTCCTTATTATAGTCTTATTTGGTAAACTAGAAAGTAGGAATACAGACCCAGTCCGGGGAGCGCACCACCTCAGCCTCCGCGCTGATAAAGGCCTTCGATATCCTTGAGGAACTTAATATCCTTCTCGTAGGTATCCAGCATAGAGGGCCATACATACTGCATGTCACCGGTCTGAATACCGTAGTTACGGGCTCTGACCCAATCGGTCATCATCTCACGAAGACCAGCAAAGGTTTCAGGGTACTGTTGCGGCTTAGCCTTCGGAAGAGGGACGTTCTGAGCTATACCGTATGCATCAGCTTTGCGGTACTCGCCGTCGGGTGCTTTAGAATTACCTGAATACCCGCGAGTTACTCTCGGAGTAGCACTCGCCGAAGGCGAGTCAGACGCCGCTGCAGACGCCGAAGCCGACTCACTCGGGGCGGCGGAGGCGGTGGCTGCCGCCTCATTAGCCGTCTGCTGGCCGCACGCCGCAAGCAGGGCACCAATGCCCATAAGTGTGCCGCCGCTCAGCATCGCGCGGCGAGTAAGAAGAATGGAAGTCATGGAAATACATTCCTCGTATCGGTGTGAAGTGTGAATAGGTGGCTGGCTAGAAACCGGAAGACTAAACAGCCGAAGGGAATAACCCCGATAGCTGAGAAGCCACATGTGTTTCGAAAAGCC
>NZ_KV816929.1:5419-10125 GCF_001814485.1 Rothia sp. HMSC066G07
GAGAAGCCACATGTGTTTCGAAAAGCCACGAAAGAAGTGGCTTCTCGGCGAACATGTGGCTTCTCAACGTAAGACCCGCGGCGGGCTTTACATATCGGGCCAGTCGCGGTGCAGCGAATACTCCGTGTCTCCGTCACCGTTATCATTCAGGTGCCAGCGCTGACCGGTACGGATATCGGCCTTACGTAGGCGCGGGTTCGGGTTATCTTTCTTGCCCATCGTGGGGTCATTCTTGCAGCCCCAACGAGTGTCGTCATAGCTGCAGTCACCGGCTACGCGGCCCACGTCGGTCCACCACACACGAATCAGCAGCGGGTCGACAGTTTCCTTCGTCAAAACGACATCCAGTGCATGCCAGTCGCCACCGTTCACGCGGAAACGGCCAGAGTAAGACACTGTTGCGTAGGCATGGAAATTACCTGAACGCTTATAGACATAACTGGTCGCGGTCTTGCGTGACTCTTCACCACGTGCCCTGCTAACCGGCTTACCCATCGTGTAGAAGCTGCCCTCGTCACCGTTGCCGTACTGGATGGTCATCTGGGTGGGGTAGGACTCCATCTCCACATGGCCGATCATGAGGTCGCCTTCCCACCGTGCGGTGGGGGCATCGACATAGAAGTTGACGGCCTGATTCTTATAGACATTGGGGTTGTCTTCGCCCTGACCAGAGCCAAGGTTATAGGACTGCTTCAAAACAGGGGCCTGGATATCGGTTTTAGCGAATTGGTCCTCAACTTCTTGGAGCATTTCTTCGATAGTGGGACCCTTGGGCTGTGCAGGGTCATTGGAGGTGAAGGTTTTAGCGTCATTAGGTTTACAGAACTTTGACAATTCGACCCCACCGCCTCTTTTAGTCGTCTTCACAGCCATTCCATCTTCTAGCTTATATTCCGAGTATTCTTGTTTTCCTGGGCGGTAATCTTCCGTGTAGCATGTATTATTTCCGTCAAGTGGCGCATAGTAATCAACACCACCACTGTCTTTCATGACGCTGTGCGTTTGAAGCATTTCATCGAGCCAGTTGTGGTAGGAACCTTCAGCTACTTCTGCAGATTGATTGTCATTTGATGGTACGTCGGATTGTTTTTCTTGGTTGCGCGAGGTGGAGCCACCGCGACGCTGATTTGGCTGGCCTGGAACCTGCACGCAATGTCCATTAGAGTCTTTAGTTGTACACTCTGCACTTATTGCGGATGAATTATCTATGAGTGAAAAATTTGTTGCCAATATAATGCAAATAAAGATTTTCGGGTAACGGATTAGATTCATTTTAATTTATAGTTCCTCTTCTGATTTACTTCCAGCAATTTTCCAATAGCCATCAGAGTAGGTGAAAAGGAAATAGAAAGTATCGTCGCTAGTATCAGTGTTAGCCTGCATTGTGAGGTGGCCGTTAGATTCAACGTACATAACGCTGCTCCAGAACCGACGATGCTTCATACGATACATTTTCTTTGCTTCGTCGTAGATAAGCGGGCCTTCTGGCTGGTAGCTATCCAGCCCGTCAACAGTCCATCCTCCGCGCTGGTAAAGACCCTGAATATACAGGTAGAACTCATATTCTTCCGCATCTTCCGTTACATATTTGAAAGCGTAGGAGCAGTCACCGGTCTGGATCGCGTAGTTGTGCGCAACAACCCAGTCCTTCATCATGCGGTAGAGGCCTTCTTCCGTCTCGGGGTACTGCGCGGGTTCCTTGCGGGGTTCCTGGACGTTCTGCGCAGGACCGTACGTATCCGCTTTGCGGTATTCGCCGTCGGGTGCTTTGGATTTGCCTGAATATCCACGAGTCATAACAGGCTTCGGGGTAGTTGAAGCTGAAGCGGACGCAGACTCAGATGCTGCTGCAGACACCGAAGCCGACTCGCTCGGCGCGGCAGTCGATGATGCCGAGGCGGCTGCCGCCTCGTTATTTGCCTGCTGGCCACATGCCGCAAGCAGGGCCCCCAGGCCCACAAGTGCGCCGCCGCCCAACAGGGTACGGCGATTAAAGATGGTCGAATCCATAGAAGATACGCTCCTATCGTCGGTGATGGTGTGTCATTTAGTTACTAGTCGGGCCGCTTTTTTGCAGGTCAAACTGACTGCCGGAAGAAAACAGCTCCATAGCGCGCCCATCAAGCGCATCAATGCGCTATGGAGCACTACAGTTACCACCCTACCGCATGTTTGCGGTCATTTGCATTCTTTTGGGTGCTATAGCAACGAAACATCACTATTCGGATATTTCATTGCTTTATGCATCAAATGTCTCTGCGCCCGCGGAGGCGCCGTGCCTGCGGAAATTCGGTCATGAGTTACGGACTTCGACCATGAGTTAGTGACTTCAGGCTGGGGTTTTAGCCATTGCCAAAGACGCTAAGTCATGGCTGAAATTGCTAGGTCATTACTGAGTTTTCACCGGCGGCGGGTAACTGGCCGTTTCGATAGGTTACTGTCTTCGCTGCGGGTTTAAAACCCACGGCGAAGACACTAACCTATCGAACACTGCATCCGCCCAAGACAGACCCTGCCCAAAACACACTCCACCTCAGCCTCCGTGCTCGGACGCCACTGGCCCGCCTAGCCCAAACAAAACAGAGCGGCCCCGCACCCTACCACCACCCCTGACGCACCCCGCATACACCCCTCCTCATGCCCGTAATGTGGCGGGCAACTCATGCGGCTCACGCGGGGTGTTAGACAGTACTACACTTAAAGCGGAAGTCACATCGCCGTCACTGAAGAAAAGAGTTTTTGTGCCCACCACGACCGTACACTTGACCGACCGCATCCCTCGCGTTTCTGCTGATGAGTTGCTGGCGGGTTTCCGCCCCTCTGAGCGTTTTGGTGAAGTGTCTTTTGATAGCTACATTCCTGATCCGAATCAGCCGTCGCAGGCTGAGGCTGTGCAGAAGCTGAAGGATTTTGGCGACAAGATTAATGGTGGCGGCGCTGGTGCCGGTTTCTTTGGTCGCCTGTTTGGTGGCAAGAAGAAGGAATCGACGAAGGCTGGCCTGTACCTTGACGGCGGTTTTGGTGTGGGTAAGACTCACCTGTTGGCGTCGCTGTGGCATTATGTGGACGGCCCGAAGGCGTTCGGTACTTTTGTGGAGTACACGAACCTGGTGGGTGCGTTGACGTTCCGTAAGACGGTTGAGGCGTTGAGCAGCTACAAGCTGGTGTGCATTGACGAGTTTGAGCTGGACGATCCGGGTGATACTGTGCTCATGTCTCGTCTGATGCGTGAGCTGGCGGATGCTGGCGTGAAGCTTGTGGCGACCTCGAACACGCTGCCTGGTGCGTTGGGTGAGGGCCGTTTCGCGGCTGAGGATTTTAAGCGTGAGATTCAGGTGCTTGCTTCGCAGTTTGAGGTGCACCGTGTGGATGGTGAGGATTTCCGTCACCGTGGCCTGCCTGCTGCGCCGGAGCCTGTTGCTGATGATGCGTTTGATGCGAAGATTGAGGAAGTGTTCGGCGGCCAGACTGTTGGTGTTGATAACTTCGCTGACCTGGTGGAGCATCTGGCGAAGGTGCACCCGTCGCGTTACCGTCAGCTGATCGATGGCCTGGATGGTATTGCGTGGCGTGATGTTCACCCGATTACTGAGCAGTCGGTGGCGCTGCGTTTTGTGGTGTTGGCTGACCGCCTGTATGACAAGGACTTGCCGATTGTTTCTTCGGGTGTGCCGTTTGACAAGGTGTTTACTGAGGAGATGCTGGCTGGTGGTTATCAGAAGAAGTATTTCCGTGCGGTGTCTCGTTTGACTGCGTTGGCTCGTGAGGGCATGCTCGGTGAGGAGGCGGAGCGCTAGTTCCGCTGTTCGCCGGGGCCGAGCTTTGGCCGGCTCGGGTTTTGATGCGCTGTTCTTTCTAGTCCCGTGAGACTCGAAGCTCGCCCGGTTTGCATGGTTAGCTTGGTTAGTCTGGTTTACCTGAACCGCGCCAACCCCTCTCATACGTGAGGACCCTCGCCGGGTCGCTTAGGAAGCACCCGGCGGGGGTCTTTGTGTGAGCGAGAACCTGGTACGTGACGGGAACATGGCGTGTCGCTCGCATGGTTTCTTCCCTTGCCAGGGAGTTATGCGGGGGTAGATGTGGTTGGAGTGTATAATTTTGCGTGTAGCCTCCGCGAGGTTCTCGCGAAGCACCCGTTTCTGCCGCATGGTTGCGGGCTATTTTCGGGTAGCTATTTCCCTTCCTTTTCGGAGGGACTTTCATTGAGGGACCATGAACAGGCTCGGCGGCACGATGTAGAGCAGCATTTCCCTTCCTTTTCGGAGGGACTTTCATTGAGGGCCGCTCTCATTCACCGCCGACCACCTCGACGCAATAATTTCCCTTCCTTTTCGGAGGGACTTTCATTGAGGGTCGTGTGGATTCTGTGTCATGCTCGCGAGTCGCGGATTTCCCTTCCTTTTCGGAGGGACTTTCATTGAGGGTACTTCGCAGTGGCGGCATGTCTGAGGTCTCTGTCTGGATTTCCCTTCCTTTTCGGAGGGACTTTCATTGAGGGGTTAGCAGACTCCTTGTTGGCGCTGGTGGTGTTGGTATTTCCCTTCCTTTTCGGAGGGACTTTCATTGAGGGGAAACCGGCACCGGCATTTTCACGGTGGACACGACCATTTCCCTTCCTTTTCGGAGGGACTTTCATTGAGGGGTGTAGGTGGAGAGCGGGTCGGTTAGTGGGGGCTGAATTTCCCTTCCTTTTCGGAGGGACTTTC
>NZ_KV816929.1:10327-10563 GCF_001814485.1 Rothia sp. HMSC066G07
TTCCTTTTCGGAGGGACTTTCATTGAGGGCAGGCATCGGTCCCGGGGGTGAAACCTGCCTGGTCATTTCCCTTCCTTTTCGGAGGGACTTTCATTGAGGGTCAGATTCGCCGAGCATGCCCTCACGAGCCAACGCAGATTTCCCTTCCTTTTCGGAGGGACTTTCATTGAGGGTTTTTGCCGCAGCCAGTAGCAGACCCGCCAAAAGGATTTCCCTTCCTTTTCGGAGGGACTTTC
>NZ_KV816929.1:10663-11042 GCF_001814485.1 Rothia sp. HMSC066G07
TCCTTTTCGGAGGGACTTTCATTGAGGGCTGGCCCGCCCAGGGGTAATCATCCGTGCCGCTGGTATTTCCCTTCCTTTTCGGAGGGACTTTCATTGAGGGTCAGATTCGCCGAGCATGCCCTCACGAGCCAACGCAGATTTCCCTTCCTTTTCGGAGGGACTTTCATTGAGGGTTGACGTTGACCGCGTAACCATCCTGCACACGAAATTTCCCTTCCTTTTCGGAGGGACTTTCATTGAGGGTTTAATACCGCGTGCCCGGGTCGTTATTACGATCAGATTTCCCTTCCTTTTCGGAGGGACTTTCATTGAGGGAAAAGTCCCGCGGCTAATTGCAGAACCAGCCCGGGAATTTCCCTTCCTTTTCGGAGGGACTTTC
>NZ_KV816929.1:11246-17043 GCF_001814485.1 Rothia sp. HMSC066G07
CCTTTTCGGAGGGACTTTCATTGAGGGAGCCGCGCCATGCTGGAGCGCACTGCTGCACTGGTATTTCCCTTCCTTTTCGGAGGGACTTTCATTGAGGGTCAGATTCGCCGAGCATGCCCTCACGAGCCAACGCAGATTTCCCTTCCTTTTTGGAGGGGCTTTCATTGAGGCCGCGCAATGATGACAACCTCCATCAACATCTAAACCATTTCCCTTCCTTCTGGGAAGGGCTTTCATTGAGGCGTCGTGATTGCCAACAGGGTTCAGGGTACAGATGGTCAATTTCCATACAGATTTGTGGGGACTTTCATTGAGGCACAAGCTCAGTTGCTCCGGCGGATGCGGTTATCAAGGATTTTCCCTTCCTTTTTGGAGGGCTTTCATTGAGGCTTCGTGGCTAATGAGTGGACTTCCTCTAGCGGTCGTTCCATTTCTTCGCTTTCTAGCAGAGACTTTCATTGAGGCGGCCGAATGCGGCGGGAATGAGCGGCTACGGTCACGTATTTCCCTTCCTTTTCGGAGGGACTTTCATTGAGGGCTCATGCACTGAGTGAGACAGGTGTATATTATGAGATATTCTCTCTATAAGAGAGAGACTTGCATTAAGGCACAACGTGGCCGCACCAACGGCAAGTATCGCCGCTGGCTATTTCCCTACTTTTTCGTAGGTACTTTCATTGAGGCGTAGAGGGCCCGACCATTGGCAAGTAGCTGTCCTCGGGATTTCCCTTCCTTTTGGGAAGTGCTTTCATTGAGGCTTTGTCGGCCATTTAAACGGCTGTGTCGCTGATGCCGATTTCTTCGCTGTCTAGCGGAGACTTTCATTGAGGCTCGCCCATCGCGCGGATTGCCGCCTGCGGGTCATTCAGATTTCTCTACCTTTTCGTAGGGACTTTCATTGAGGCGGTTCAGGTTCAGGGATAAAAGGCTCCACGCTCAGATTTCTCTTCCTTTTTGGAAGGGCTTTCATTGAGGGCCGTCGGGTGTGTCTGAAACTCACGCCTGGGTAATCTTATCTTCGCTTTCAAGCGGAGACTTTCATTGAGGCACCACGTGACCGCACCAACGGCATGCATCGCCGATTTCCTTACAGTTTTGTAGGGACTTTCATTAAGGCCTCACCGAGACGTTCGCCCCGAAATCTGAAAAACTATTTCCATCAGCTTGTGGGGACTTTCAATAAGACAGATCAATATCCCCCCCGTATGACCACGGGGCCGTTTGTTCTGCAGCTTGAGGTGTAGACTTTCATTGAGGTCCGGCAAGGTCTCGGGGGTGAGTCCATAGCTAAATTTCTCCGTTTCTCAATGGGGACTTTCATTGAGGTGATTTCCAGGGGTTCTTTGCCACACCAGATTTCATTATTTCCCTTCCTTTTGGGAAGGGCTTTCATTGAGGTTCGACACGCGAACCGCGCGCAGCCGAGACACACCCCATTTCCCTACAGTTTTGTAGGGGCTTTCATTGAGGTGACATTATCGAGTTCGACCTGTTGGGTGGTACCGGTTATTTCCCTTCCTTTTTGGAGGGGCTTTCATTGAGGCTATGGTGAGACGCTGGCGACCACAGCGGTTATCACATTTCCCTTCCTTTTCGGAGGGGCTTTCATTGAGGCACCGGGCCACGCGAGGCGAGCATGACGCAGAATCCGATTTCCCTTCCTTTTTGGAAGGGCTTTCATTGAGGCCTGGAAGGGGTAGCGATGCGGCGTGGGCAGGGTGCATTTCCCTTCCTTCTTGGAAGGGCTTTCATTGAGGCGAAGAGGCCGCAGAGATTATCTTTGGCTAAGCGCCCATTTCCCTACCTTTTTCGTAGGGACCTTCATTGAGGCGGGTGGCTCATCCCAGCTTGCGCGGGAAACACCTCAACCTTCCCTACAGTTTTGTAGGGGCTTTCCCTAACCTTTCTCTGCTCCGTTCGTGGACCCATCACAGTCCAGGAACGGAGCTTTTCCTTTTTCGCAGCGCAGGAAGCAACCAGGCTAAAACACCAACCGCAAACCCCACCCGCCAGCTGCTACCCGCCTCCTCCACACATCCAAGTAGAAAAACTTAACACGCCGACCCTGCGTCATAAACTCGCTGATAAGCCAAAACACTCCGCCGTGGTGCTACCCTCAAAACCAAGCAGTCAAAGCTGACTGCCCACCATATTCGCTCACACCAAGGAGACACCGATGTCTACCCCTTACAGTGCAGGCGACGAACTTCCTATCTCACTCGTCATGCACACCGTGTACTGCCCCCGCCGCGCATGGATTGAATCCAACGGTGAAAAGACCGACACCTCACAAATGCAAGAAGGGCAATCCGCCCACAAACGAGTCGACGACCCCAAAACATCCCGCGGCACGCAACAGCGCGCAGTCACGATCTCATCAACACGTCTCGGGCTCACCGGACGGTGCGACGCTATCGAACCCCAAGAAGACGGTTCTACCCGCATCATCGAATACAAAGCAACACCCGTACGCCGCAACGCCTCCGTCACACCAGCCCACAGGGTGCAGCTCGCCCTCCAAAAAATCTGCCTCGAAGAAGCTGGCGAAACCGTCAGCGAATGCGCGGTGCACTTCACCAACCACAACAAAACTGTGCCCGTCGACATCTCAGATGAAGACATCCGCACCGCAGAAGAATACGTACACACCACCCGCGCACTCATCGACAACCCGACAGCACCGCAACCCCTCGAAGACTCACCCCGCTGCAGCTGGTGCTCCCACATCTCCGTGTGCCTACCCGACGAATCCCACGGAAAAGAAAACATTACACGCGTCGTCGCCAGCAACCCCGACAGTCAAGTAGCGCACCTCACCACGCAAGGATCAAGAGCGACCGTCCAGCAAGTACGCCTCATCGTGCAGCACCTCAGCGAAACAATCAGCAGCGTACCCCTCGAACGCGTGCACAGCCTCGTGGTCCACGGAAACATCGACGTTTCCTCTGCGCTTCTACGAGAACTCATGTGGCGCAACTGCACCATCATCTGGTGCTCCAGCACCGGCCGAGTCTACGGCTGGTCGCAACCCGGCACCGGACCGAATGGACTGGCCCGCGTGCAACAGCATGTCCTCTCAGCGCAGGGGCACCTGCCCATAGCGGCCGCCATGATTGCCAGCAAAATCGCAAACCAAGCGACCCTGCTGCGCCGCAACGGCCACGCCGCAGACGCAAGCCGCACCATGCGAGATATTCAGAAGCACACACCGAAGGCCACCTCAATCCCGGAGCTGCTCGGCCTCGAAGGTGAAGCCGCCTCGCTCTACTTCGGCAACTTCGCGACCATGCTCAAAGAAGACGTGCTCACCGAACTCGGCTGGACCTGGACCGGGCGGCAGGGGAGAGGCGCCAACGACCCCATCAACATTCTGCTGAACTACGCCTACGGTATGCTCAGCTCAGAATGTATTCGTGCCATCCTCACGTGCGGGCTCGACCCTCATGCCGGGTTCCTGCACAGCAGCTCTCGCAATAAGCCGGCGCTCGCTCTTGACCTCATGGAAGAGTTCCGTGCAGTCATCGCGGATTCTGTGGTGGTGTCTCTTATTAATAGGAAGCAGGTTAAAGCGGCACACTTCACTGCGGTCGGTGGTAGCTACCGGCTCACACCCGAAGGGCGGAAGACCATCATCGCCGCGTTCGAGAAGCGAATGGCCACGGAGATTACCCACCCCACCTACGGGTATTCGGTGACGTGGCGCCGCGCTATTGAGGTGCAGGCCCGCATGCTCCTGGGCGTAATTAACGGAACCACCCGCGAGTACACGGGGGTGACCGTACGATAATGCGTGACGACGCCCGACGAACACTCATCGCTTACGACGTGCCCAGCGACCGGCGGCGCGCCAAACTGGCCAAGCTCATTCTCAGTTATGGGGACCGTATTCAGTACAGCGTCTTTATTGTGGATGCGGCCCCTGCCAAGGTGCGACGCATCAAAGACGAGGTTCAGGAACTCATCAATCCGGACGAGGACTCAGTGCTCTTCTGCGACCTGGGGCTGCTGGCCCGTCTTGATGAGCCGACCTTCAGCTACATTGGCCGGGCGCGCGAGGTGACCGAATCGGATGCGCTCATTCTTTAGGCGCGTGCTGCTCATTCGCTAGCGACGCGCGGCAGGGGAGCGGAGGAATGACGAGTTCGATTGCGGACTGGTAGTAGAGGTGGGGATAATGACCTTTGGAGGCTTTGTCTGTCTCCGCGAGAACCTGGCACATGACGTAATGTTGGCGTGTCGCTCGCGTGATGTTTTGGCTTGTCAATAGTGTTTGAACGCTTAAACGGCTGCTTGGGTATACTTTTATTTTCCCGCCTTCGGGCGGGGACTTTCATTGAGGACTCATACATTCAATAAGTCAGGTGCATATTATGAGATGTTCTCTCCTGGTGGAGGGGCTTTCATTGAGGTGTGAACCAGACCACCAAGCGTGTTGAGCTGGGCACTACATTTCCCCGCCTTCGGGCGGGGACTTTCATTGAGGATGGCATATGCAAGACGGGTCGCTCAAAGTCAAGGTCGGATTTCCCCGCTTTCGGGCGGGGACTTTCATTGAGGCATCTCATGTGCGTTGCCCTACCGTGACCCGCGCAAGCGATTTCCCCGCCTTAGGACGACGGGGACTTTCATTGAGGCATGACAGCGGCGACCTTGATGGGCTTAATCGACTTGGTATTTCTCCGCCTTCGAGTGGGGACTTTCATTGAGGCTGGCCGGTGGCTGAGGGCCTCACCTTTGCGGCCGGTGATTTCTCCGTCTTTGGGCGGGGACTTTCATTGAGGCGCAGGCTCCCTCCCTCCTTCCCTCGCTCCCTCCCAATTTCCCCGCCTTCGGATGACGATGCTGCGGTAGGCACAGATATTGCGTGATGTACACTTTGGATACGTAATCTGCGCGAGTCTCGTGCCGCAGCAGTCTCTGCTACGCCGTAACATGCTAGTTTTAGCTAGCTATTTCTCCGCTTTCAGGCGGGGACTTTCATTGAGGTATGGTCAACGGCCCCCAGGCCCTCTGGGACATCGCTATTTCCTCGCTTTCAGGCGGGGACTTTCATTGAGGCGACGGCTCTTCCGGACGCATCGTGCAGATCCAGATGGTATTTCTCCACCTTCGGGCGGGGACTTCGTTACGACGCTGGACGTGAATCGGGAAGTCTCACACGGGTTACGTAGCCTCGGTCTAGAAATCAATTTGGTTTCTAGACCGGGGCTCTTCTCTTTAAAACATGAAGATGGGGCAGAAACGGCACCTGCTGCCGACTCCTCTTGTCGGCTATCTGAGTCTGAAATGACCAAATCAGATGCGCGTAATCTTTAACAGCGCTATGGTGAAGCCATGAGTAATGACCGATTGCGCTGTACGGGAGAGGGGAGGATAATGAAGACGTCTAATGAGCTCCTGGGACGTATGCTTAATTACCTGTTCCTTGCACCTGGCATGGTGCAAGCTTTCATTGAGGTATGTACTGTTAGTTTGACGGGGCAGATCATTAGAAAATTCTTCTGGATTACAAAAACACGAGTCCAGAGGCTTTCCCTAGCTAGTCTCCCTCTCAATCGATGAGGGGGAGACCTTAGTTTTTTATATGTAATGTTAATTTAACGGGGTTTGGGGTTGTTGATTTCTCTGAGACTTAATGCTAACTTGAGAGTATCAACTGGTTTGTAGGTCACTTCAGTAACCTGCCGAAGTGGCTCTAGCCCCGACCTTGGAGGTGAAGGATATGTTCCGGCTACTCACAAGAAATAAAAGCCGCCCGCTACGCGAGTGAACTGCGCCCCGAAACTTGGACGCTATA
>NZ_KV816930.1:0-1483 GCF_001814485.1 Rothia sp. HMSC066G07
CACAATGTGCACTTTTTGGAGGAATTCTTTTTCACTGAATTTCCTTCAATTAGACACCAATTGAAGACCGCTTTGCAAAGCGCGAATTAGCTCCTGCGAGGCGCAAGCAATTAGCCACGCGAGAACCAATAGGGGGAGGGCGCCATCGCTCAATTCGGGCACCGCTTTGCAGGGGCGCTTCGCCCCCTCCCTACGCTTCGCTCCGGCCCCCGAACAGCCCTCCAGGTGGCCTCGACCTCAAGTTGAGCCTTGAAGCTGGCACTGAGCTCAGCCACGGCCGCGAACAGAGTCCGCGCAAGCAGGTTAGGGTGGTGCTGCCCCACCCAGACCAACGCATCCTCAGGACTACGGAACGCAGCCCGCCACTGTTGAGGAAGTCCAGGCTCCCCCGACTCCAACACAGCCCGCAACTCAGCCCGGGCAATACACTCGCTATCAGCCATTTCAGCTCTCCTACAGTTGAACTTGGTTAGGCCCTCGGGCGTGCTCCAACACCCCCGGGGACCGACTTAATCAGCAGGTTTGGAGTCGACCTCCTTTCCGTCGACCAGAACGACGCCGGCACCGTCAGTCACATCGGACCAGACCTGCGCAGCGATCGCTGCGACATCGGCCTTGCGAGGCCTGCCGCGCTTCTTAGCAGGAGGAGCAGGCTCGACAGCAGGCGGCGCGGGAAGGGCGCCAGAACGCACCAGAAGCCCTTGGAGGAGCCCCGGGCTACCCGAGGAGCCATCAGGAGCAAAACGACGCTTGAAGGCCATCTCATAGCTGCGAGAGGACACACCTCGATTCAGAGCCTTCGTGGCCAACCGAGAACTACGCTTCATGAAGAGACCCCTGCTAGGTTAGTGGCCGCTGACGGCCTGCTACGTTATCGATAGCATCAGAGTGAGGCAGCACGCCAATCTGATAATTCCGTGTCCTAAAGTGTTTTAAGAACAAGTTAGGCGGCGCTGCGCGCCGCCCCGCGGGCTTCGCCTCCGCGTGGCCGGGCGCCGCGCCCGCCGCCTCGGGCATATCCCCGCAGGCGGGGCCCCTTCCCGAGACGTCGCGCGCCGCTCCCTGCGCCTGTATCAGCTGCTCGAGGGCGTTTGCACGGGCGTAGAGCGTCCTGAAGGATCGAGCCTGACGGACCAGGAGAGACCACCACGCACCATCCTGCGGCTCGAACCCGAAGCCCTCAGGTGTCCAGAGCTTGCCGCTGTGCATGTGCCATCCTGACCAACCTGGGAGCTCGAACCGGTTGAGAATCCGCAGCAGCTTGTAGGCCGAGTACGGCACGGCCGTCTTGCCTGAAAACCACGCATAGACCGTGCGCTCGGTGACCTGAAGAGTGCGAGCCACGTCAGGTACCTTTAGGCCAGCGTCCAGGCAAAGGACTTTGAAGCGGGCCGCAATAGCGGCTCGCTGACTGGTGTTCTTTTTGGGCGGTCGGCCATCGGGTCTTTTTGAACACAATGTGCACTTTTTGGAGGAATTCTTT
>NZ_KV816931.1:0-220 GCF_001814485.1 Rothia sp. HMSC066G07
CCGTCATAGTTCAGCGCCGCATCAATACGGTCCAGCATCCGCTCCGAAAGCAACGCACGCTCCGCCGGGTCAGACACATCCACCCAACGCACCTGCGAAGACTCCTCATCGTTCACCTTCGCCTCACCAGAAACCCAGCGGCACAAGAACGTATGATCCAAGAACTGGCAGCGGTCACCATTACCGAACTGCATCGGCGGGTCAGCCTTCACCTGCGCCA
>NZ_KV816932.1:0-219515 GCF_001814485.1 Rothia sp. HMSC066G07
ATAGCGTCCAAGTTTCGGGGCGCAGTTCATCTGTAGTACCCGCCGGGTCTTCTAATAGTTTTAGGATTACCCCGCCTAATTGCTCTCACTGTGGAAGAGACGAGCATGAAGCTCCCCGTCAGCCTCGGTCACAATGATGACCGGCTTACCGCCCGCAACCTTGCGTGCGCGGCGGAGCACATCAGCCTCTTCTTCGCCGGGAGCAGCGGGAATAACATGACACTCCCCTCCTGCCTTCTGCGCAGTGAGCGCTACGAGTGCCTGGTGTTCTGGATTGCGGCGGGCAGACAGGTTGAAGCGTCCCGCGATGCGAGCTCGTTCTTTCATCACTTCGATGCTTGCCATTCTTCAATCCTTTCAAAATACACTTCAACAGCAAAGTCTACTACTTCTTCGTGGACGAACTTTGCTTCCCGAAAAACCCGGCGGGCTATCTGATGGATAGCCTGCCGGGTCCTTTTTGTCAGTTGCAGCACCTATTTTCGACTATTAAATAGTCCAATAATCAATACTGCTATCGAGACGCCGTAGAGAATTCCAAGCACTAGGTCGCTGACATTTGACACTACGTTCAAGATAATTGCCAGGATCAAGAACAGCATCCCAACAGGAACATACTTATTCGACTTCATACGCTCACGCTCCCTCAATCATCAACAGCGATACATCATTTTCGTAGCCATCCAGCTACCCATTTTCTGAATGACTATGGACGTTCGCCTTACTACCACGCTAGCACTCTGGGGTTAAAAACTCCCTTCACAACACAACTTTCTGCACCCCAACCGCACTCCCCCGCCCGCGCCTCCTCAAAGCACACATAAAACCACCCCCTCCGCAAGTTGTTCAATATTTAAAAATCTCTATTTTACTAATGAAGTAAAAATATTGGTATTACAGTGAAACACAAAATATGATACAATAAAAAATTAATAGTTTTATTATTTATCAAAGGGTGGTAAGCATTATGAAAAATATTTATATGTATGTTCAAGATACTATGGCCGATTGGGAACATGGCTATTTGATGCATGCACTAAGTTTGCAGGCTATGTTAGGAGAACCTAAAGTAAAATTATTAACGGTTTCTAACGGGAAAAAGTCTATAAAAACTGCTGGAGGAATGACAATTGTTCCAGATTTTAATCTATATGATATAGATATTGCGAATACAGATGCTCTATTGCTTATCGGAGGAGATAGTTGGTTAAACAATGAGCAAGATGACGTGTTAGAACTTGCCTCTAAACTACTACAAGAAAATATCTTAGTTGGAGCTATCTGTGGAGCCACTTTGGGATTAGCCGAAAAAGGAATTTTAGATAATCGATATCATACGAGTAATGCTTCATTCTTTTTAAGCCAGATGAGCCAACATTATCGAGGACATAGTTATTACAAAGATGAGATTGCAGTTCAAGACGGAAATCTTATTACCGCAAGTTCAGCCGGCTCTTTATTATGGGCTAAGTTAATTGTCGAGGAGTTGGGTCTGTATTCAAAAACTACAGTTGAAGCATGGTTTAATTATTTTTCAACGGGAGCCCATCAATATTATGGGGAAATGATGAACTCTCTAGCAAAAGACGCATTGTAAAGTTAGTATGAAAAAAATTATTTTCCTTCGTGGAGTAACACCGACTGGTACCAATAAAATTCCAAAAATGTCTTATTTAGTAGAAATCCTAACGGAAGTTGGGTTTTTAAATGTTCAAACATATATTCAGAGCGGAAATGTAATGTTAGAATCAGAGTTATCTGACGAAGAAATCAGAAAGTTAGTTCATGATACAATTTTGAATAAAATTGGAGCTGATTTATCAATAATTATCAAAGAAATTAATCAATTAGAGATTGCTATTCAAGAAAACCCATTTGATAATACTTATGATAGTTCTCGCGTTCATCTAGTTTTTACTAATGAACAGATTCCCGAAAGTACTCTAACAGAACTTAGTAGAGAGAATTTTGGAGATGAAGAGTTCTATGGTGGTCACGAGTGCTGTTACCTATATTTACCACGTGAAGCTCGAAAAAAACGTTTAAATACTAATTATCTTGAAAAGAAATTTGGAATTCGGATGACTATGCGAAAATTAAGTGTAGTTAATCGACTTTCAAAGTTTTAACCAGACAGAAAAGGATGGTCAAGTCCATACCACACAGACAAAAGAAGAGTTCTATCAATATTACGATCTAGATATGGCAGGCAAAGCCTATCATGAGATTGATTGAAGTAAGGTATACAAAGGAGAAGAACGATGATAGAAGAACGAATCCATGCTACAAAGCAGTATGTTAAAACTTTATTTGCTGATCGAGCGGATGGCCATGATGTAGAGCATACCCTTCGCGTCTATACCAATGCTATGAGAATCGCACAAGCAGAAGGTCTATGTGATATGGAGGTAGTGGGCTTGTCAGCTCTTCTTCACGATGCTGATGATGATAAATTATTTCAAACAGAGAATAATGCGAATGCTCGCACGTTTCTAGAAGAGATTGGTACTCCTCAAAACCAAATCGACCAGATTTGCCAGGTTATCAATGCTGTTTCTTTCAGCAAAAATCGCGGTAAACATCCAGAAACCATAGAAGGCAAGATTGTCCAGGATGCAGACCGCCTGGATGCGATAGGAGCTGTAGGAATTGCGCGAACTTTTTCCTATGGTGGCCACAAAGGGAGGCCCCTTACTGATACCATTCAACATTTCCATGACAAGTTGCTCCTCTTAAAAGATGAAATGAACACGGAGACTGCCAAACAAATGGCAGAAAGTCGCCATCAATTTTTAATCACCTTCCTAAATGAACTAGAAAAGGAATTGTACTGAATAAAACATTGAAATTAACTTTTATAAAAGACTCATTTGATAGGAAGATATGCTAAATCGACTATTACCCCCCCCCATTTTAAGATGTTCAATGCATTCAGACATCCTTATCTAAATCGAACAATTACCGGCACCTCCTCAAAGCAAACAAAAAACCACCCCCTCCGCAGCTTGTCGCCGCAAAGGGGGTGGTTTCTATATATGAGTTAGACCAGAAAGCCTAGTACTACTCAGCAGCCTCAGTGCTGGGCTTGGGGTCTTCGTTCACGCGGTTGCGGATATGCTCCACAATACGTGCCACAGCCTCATCCACAGGCACACCGTTCTCCTGCTTGTTGCCGCGGAAACGGAACGAAACAGCGCCGTGCTCCGCATCCTCACCGCCAGCAATCAGAATGAACGGAACCTTCTCAGTAGACGCAGTACGGATCTTCTTCGTGAAGCGATCCGAACCGTAATCCACCTCAACACGCACACCGTGCGCGCGCAGCTTGTCCGCAATCTCGGTCATGTAGTCGTTGAAAGCCTCAGCCACCGGCACACCAATCACCTGGACCGGCGACAGCCACGCCGGGAACGCGCCCGCATAGTGCTCAGTCAGCACGCCCAAGAAGCGCTCAATCGAGCCGAACTTCGCCGAGTGAATCATCACCGGCTCCTGCACGGTACCGTCCGCAGCCTGGTACTCCAGACCGAAACGGCTCGGCTGGTTGAAGTCATACTGAACGGTCGACATCTGCCAGGTACGGCCGATAGCGTCCTTCGCCTGAACCGAAATCTTCGGACCGTAGAACGCAGCACCACCCGGATCCGGGACGAGCTCCAGGCCGGTCTCCTTCGCAACCTGCTCCAGAACCGCGGTAGCCTCTTCCCACTGCTCATCAGTACCGATGAACTTATCCTTCTTATCACCCTCAGTGTCGCGGGTGGACAGCTCAAGGTAGAAGTCGGTCATGCCGAAGTCCTCAAGCAGGCTCAGCATGAACTTCAGCAGGTGACGCACCTCGTCCGGTGCCTGCTCCTTCGTCACATACGAGTGGGAGTCATCCTGAGTAATCATGCGCACACGAGTCAGGCCCTGCAGCACGCCGGACTTCTCGTCACGGTACACGGTGCCGAACTCGAAGAAACGCAGCGGCAGCTCACGGTACGAACGGCCACGAGAACGGTAAATCTCGTTGTGCATCGGGCAGTTCATAGCCTTCAGGCGGTAATGACCGTTATCCAGCTCCATGGGCGGGAACATGCCGTCCGCGTAGTACGGAAGGTGACCGGAAGTGTAGAACAGGTCTTCCTTCGAAATGTGCGGGGTGCTGACGTACTGGAAGCCTTCCTGAATGTGGCGGGTGCGCACGTAGTCTTCCATCTCGCGCTTAATCACGCCACCCTTAGGGTGAATCACCGGCAGGCCGGGGCCAATGTTCTTCGGGAAGGAGAACAGGTCCAGCTCACGGCCCAGACGGCGGTGGTCACGGCGCTCCGCCTCAGCGATGCGCTCCTTGTACGCCACCAGCTCGTCCTTAGTCGGCCAAGCGGTACCGTAAATACGCTGCAGCATGGGGTTCTTCTCAGAACCGCGCCAGTACGCGCCACCGGCACGCATCAGGGCGTAACCGTTAGCAATCAGCTTGGTGTTCGGCAGGTGCGGGCCGCGGCAGAGGTCCTTCCAGACAGTCTCGCCAGTCTTCGGGTGCACGTTGTCGTAAATGGTGATTTCGCCCTCGCCGACCTCCACGGATGCGCCCTCGGCAGCATCCGCACCAGAACCGGGGCCCTGGGTCAGGGAGAGCAGCTCCAGCTTGTACGGCTCGTTCGCCATCTCGGCGACAGCCTCGTCGTGGGTGACCACACGGCGGCGGAACAGCTGACCGGACTTGATGATCTTAATCATCGACTTCTCGATCTTCTTCAGATCTTCCGGGGTGAACGGCTCAGCCACATCAAAGTCAAAGTAGAAGCCGTCAGTAATGTACGGGCCGATGCCCAGCTTGGCGTCCTTGCGGTACTCCTGCACCGCCTGCGCCATCACGTGCGCAGCGGAGTGGCGCAGAACGTTCAGGCCGTCCGGTTCGTGAATGAAAACCGGCTCAACGGAGTCGCCAGCAGACAGCTCGTGGGAGAGATCAACCAGCACGCCGTTCACGCGTGCCACAACAATCTTCGGGTCGTCAGCGAACAGCTCAGCGGCAGTCTTCGCGGTGACCTCGCGCTCCTCACCAGAAACGCTAATAACAATTGCTGAAGAATCAGCGGCAGACATAAGTCTCCTTAACTCAGGCGCAAGCGTGCCACTCGGGGCGCCGCCGGTGCGCATACTATTCCGCACTGTACTGGTGCACGGACACACACCATCTTACAACGGCTCCCAGCCAACGCTCAGCTTGAGGGCAAACTAGTCCGCATGATGCTCACGCGTATGCTCGTACACGTCAACCACAATGTGGCTAATATGGTCGTCCTTCAGACGGTAAATGGTGGTGCGTCCCTGCTGCTCACGGTCAATCACGTGAGCCTCACGCAGGATGCGCAGGTGGTGCGAGGCGAGCGGCTGCGAAATACCCAGGCAGGTGTGCAGTTCGCTCACGCTGTGCGGGCGGTGCATCAGGTGGTGCGCAATCGCCAGGCGCAGCGGGTTCGCGAGCGCCGAGAAAATCGCGACGGATCCGCCGAACTGTTCCTCCCAGTCTTTGGGGCCGCTGCCTTCGAGGAGGGGCGCGTTGGCGGGCGCCTCGTGGGCGTGCTCCGCGGTGTGCTCTACGGCGTGCTCGGCTACGTGCTTCGCTACCTGCTCGGCGGCGTAGTGAGCGTGGGTGGTTTCGGTCTGGTCTGTGTGCTGGCTCTGAATCATAGTATTTTCACCTTATGTACAGGAAAGGGGGCACGTCAAGGAAGTGACGCCTGCGCGGCGTGCTTTCTTGAGCGTGCCCCTCTCCCCTATGTGCGCTGATGCTCGCGGGTGCGTCCGGCTAGCGGTTAGCGACTGCTACCTGCAGGTAACCTTCAGCGGACTTTACGCCCTTGTCGGTCACTGCGCGGTAGCGGACCAGCGGTGCGAAGCCCTGCTTATTCTTAGCAGATACCGCGATGCCCTGAGTGCCGTCGGGCAGGGTCACCACACGATAGGTGCCGTATTCGTCGCTGTAGGAGCTGACGACCTGGCCGCGTTCGTTGAGCAGCTCCAGCTTCTTCACGGTCTCGCCGCGGCGGTACGCACCGAAGGATGCTTCGTCATTGTTCAGGACTGCCACGTTCTGGGTGGTGCCCGAGTACAGGGAGACGGAGTCCTCACGTGCGATGGGGCTGTTCTTATCGACCACGTGCACCTTCAGCGGGATCGAGTACAGCTGTGCGGCTGCGCCCTTCTTCGCCTTCACATCGGACATGCGTGCGGGTGCCTTGCCGGTGCGGTTCACGGTGATGTTCGTGCCGTTGTCGCGGCGCAGGTCCCAGGTGGTGCCGGTGACGTCGTGGGTGTTCAGGTCAATCGAGTAGGTGCCGGTCTTGCCGTTGGAGGCAAAGCGGATGCCGGTCTCCGCGCTGGAGAACTGGCCGCCAGCAGTGTTGACCTTCTCCTTGTTGACCCAGCGGCTGGGGCGGAAGTTCGGGGTCTGCTCGATTTCCTGGAAGTTGTAGTCACGGGCGTAACGGTAGTTCGGGGAAACCTTGTGCGACTGGTGCACGCTCTGCGCAACCGCGGTTTCACCGGAGTAGACGGTGGCGTGGTGCTCGGCGGGCTGGTAGATCACGCCGGAGCCGGTGCCGGTCTTGCCGTAGGAATCCGAGGGGTACTTGAACTTCACGCTGGTATCTGCGCTGGCTGTGTTGCGGCCTGCACTGTTTTCAGCGGACTCGGTGTAGTTCACAGGCATCCACTGCACCTGCTGCCAGGGGAACTGGTTGCCGGTGAAGCCGCTGGGAACGAAGTTCGCGAACATTGCCGCCAGCTGCGGGTCTTCCTTGTACACGTTCTTACCCTGGCGGGCGTAGGGCGCGTAGGAGCTTGCCGCCTCCAGGTTGAATGCGTTGGTGAAGAGGTTGCGGTCCGCGATGATGAAGCCGTATTCCTTCATGGCGGTCAGGATCATGCGGGTGAGCTGGTCGTCGGCATGACCGGTGTTACGCAGGTGCTCTTCCACGTCAAAGTTCGCGGGCAGGAAGCCACGCTGGCCGGCGCGGGGCGCGTTCGGGTACTTGCTCATGTCCAGCTTGCCGTCGGTGCCCTTCGCGGGGAAGGAGGAAGTCAGCGCCGCATAGTCAGCCGCGGTGATGGACACCATGTGGTTGATCTTGCCGGCCTTGAGCTCGTCCACACCGATCTGGGTGAGCTCGTTCGCCATACCCACCACGGAGGAGGTGCCGTTCTTGAGGGTCAGCCAGTAGTTGTCTTCACCCACGCCGCCGAAGTTCGGCTTAGCGAGCATGTAACCGCCGGAGGACACGTGGTAGGTTGCCGGGTAGTCAACCGCAACGGGGATGTCCACGGTACCACGGGTGCCGGCGGGAATCTTGTAGGTAATCTCGCCGGTGGTCTCGTTGATGGACGCGCCGGGCACGTTCTTTGCCAGGCGGAACTTCGCGCCGCGAGCAATCGGGTAGGAGGTGCGGGCGTTGCCGGACTTCGCATCGATGCTCACGGGCGCCTTGATGGTGACGGTCTGACCCGCGTTGCCGCGGCCGACGTTGTCGTACTGAATCTTGGCGCTCTTGGGGGTGGATGCGTTGCCGCCGCCAACCTGCACGCGGGCGGTGCTGGTGTAGGTCTGTGCGTCTGCATCCTTGACGAACTTGAAGTAGGAGCGCCAGATGCCGGTCGCCTCGTCGTACAGGGCGACGGACTGGTCGCCGGAGAGGCCGTGGTCCTCGGCAAGCCACTTCGGGATCGGGACGCCGCCGGTGAGGATGCGCTTGTTCTCTGCATTGGCGTTGACACGGCCATCGCGGGAGACGACCTCGACGTACTCCTGGTGCGGGTTCGCGGAGTTCACGGCGAGGGTCGGGATATTCTCGTGGCCGCCAACGGTCTGGGCGCGGTCCTTCTTCACAGTGCCCGCGTTGATGGCGGTGGTGATGGGGTGGTTACCCGCATCGGCACTGTATTCGAGGAAGGTGCGGCTGATTTCGCTGCTATTGGCTACGACGGCTTCGGTGCCGGTGAGCTTCTTGGCGGCGAATGAATCACGGGCGAGCTTACCACTGAGGGGCGAGGTGTTCTCGGTGGTGGTCAGCTGCGCCTTAGTGAGGGAGGAGTTAACCGGTGCGAGGGTCGCGATGCTCTGTGCCTTCTGGTCGGGGTTCCAGTAGCAGGTCGGACCGGGCGCCACGTTGGTGAGGTTCGCCAGGGTCGGCACGGTGCGGTAGCCTGCGTCGACGCAGGTGGTACCGGCTACGTTACGGGTGGGGGCGGTTGCACCGAAGGTCGCGGGGAGGTTCGCGCCGGTGATGACGGTTGCCAGTGCTGCGGAGGCAGCGATGGTGGCACGGCGGCGGTTTGCCGGGCGCTGTGCCGGGTTTTTGGATGCAGTTGCGGTCATGTTTTTCTTTCGTTCGTGTCGGCTTATTTGAGTGAGTGCGTTTGTATGAACAAACACGGACGTGAGTGAAATATGCATCTGAGGGTGTGCCCGGGTGGGTCCTAATCTTCTGGCAGGAGTTCTCAGGAAACTCTCAGATAATCCCCATACCCTACATAGTCTTTTGGGTGAACGCAAAACGAGTTTGTGATTTTGGGCACCGATTTTTTGATAAAGGTTCAGGTTTAGAGTCACATCTCCTTGCACCTTTGTGCATTTATTGGTGTTTGAAGACGCAGAATTTGCACCGCAGTGTTTAGGCTTTACTCCTAGTCAAGCGAGGGTGATGTGAAGAAAACGAAAAATGTGCACGAGAAACTAAACCTTAAACCTTGAATTTCCCTGAAAGACGCGCCAAAACTTCCTGTTGAGTTTCTCACACGTGACCACAATCTGAGATTCTGCACCGAGAGCAGATAGCACCCCATGCACCGAGACGGGCACCAACCACCCCTCAAAGAGCGATTTTTGGCAACCACCACCCAGCAGGAGCACCCTGCTTTTCACCCCGCAGACCCCTCAAAACCCACACAAAACCCTAAAATTCACGTAAAAGTTCAAAGTTTCTGTGTGTTTATCAGCGCGTAACCATGCAAACGCACCATTCCCCCACTCGAGGTGCTGCACGCAGCTCCCAGCAACGACTCCAAGCCGCCCACCGGGGGCTTTATCAATGCAAAAAAGCACTCCGCATGTGCCTCAAAAACACATGCGGAGTGCATATATATTCATCTATAGCTACCACGGGTACACCCCGCAGCAGGTATCGGTAGCCCCCAGTATGGGTTCACGTGGGTTCTTCCGCAGTTGCTCACAGAGCCAGGGGAAACCACGGCGCCACGGGTTAACTACAGCGCAAAATAGTTACGGCGCACGATAGTTACAGCGCACCCGCCTCCGAGCAGACATTCACCAGCTCACCAATACCCTCAATACGGGTGCGCACCGTCTGCCCCGGCTTCAACCACTGACGCGGATGTAGCGACAAACCAACCCCTGCCGGGGTACCCGTCGCCACCAGGTCACCCGGCTCCAGGGTCATAAACCGCGAAATATAGGACAGCAGCTGCGCCGGGGTGAACACCATATCCGCCGTCGTACCGCGCTGACGCACCACGCCGTCCACCTCACAGACCAGCTCCAGACCGGCAACCGGGTCAACCTCATCGGGGCTCACAATCACCGGACCAAACGGAGTCATCGCATCCCAGTTCTTACCCTGGAACCACTCCGAGGAACGACCCTGCCAGTCACGCACCGACACATCATTCATGACCGTGTACCCCATCAGAGCCTCAAGTGCCTGCTCCTCCGTGGCATTACGCAGGCGAGCGCCCACGACCAGGCACAGCTCAACCTCCCAGTCGACCTTCGTGCTGCCAGTGCCGTCGGCGGCGGGCATGCGGATCTGCTCGCCGGGGCCAATCAGCGCGTTCGGGAACTTCGCGAACAGCGCCGGATGCTCGGGCACCTCAAGGTTCATTTCCGCGGCGTGGTCGCGGTAGTTCAGGCCAGCGCACACAATCTTGCCGGGCTTATCCAGCGGGCGAATAAAGGGTAGGGAGTTCCACAGCTCCTCGCCGTGGCCCATGACGGTCGCGCCGTTCTCCTTCAGGATCGCCACGGCGTTCTTCGGGTCGCCAAAGTTCAGGCGGAACCGGCTGTAGAAATTCAGTAGCGGGCTGAGCTTCGCCGGAAGCTCGTACACGGTCTCTTCGAAGAAGCAGACCGCGCGGCTGCCCTTCGAGTCTTTGATCTGTGCCCAACGCATGGATGCTCCTTCGCTTCAGGTGGGGATATATCGAATAGTTACGGATAAAAGTCAGAAATAAAACAACCTAGTGAAAACCGTTTTGGGCGTACACCTCAACGATGGCGTCTTCCAGGTCTTCCATGAGCAGGGCGGGGTTCGCGTCCTGCGCCGCGCCGACCGTGGCGGGGTCCAGCTCCATGCCGAGGGCACGGTACACATCCGCGGTGACCGCCCGCAGGGGTGCAGAATCAGAGACCACGATGCCGGTGCTAAACCACCAGCCGCCGGTCACCACACGCTGGGCGGTGCCGACCAGTTTAATGCGGCCGCCACCTGCGGAGGCGGGAAGCTGCGCGTGCACCGAATACTCGCCGGGGCAGTACTCCCCCGGGATTTCACCCATGCGCGCATCCACGCCGACTTCGCGTAGCGCCTGCGCGTACATGGAACCGAAGAGTTCGTAGCGTAGGGTGTTGCCGCTGCGGGCGTCGGTGGCGGGCTGAAAATGGTCCACGACCAGGCACCCCTGATGGTAGGCGGCGGCGTGCCCACCGACCTTGCGCACCAGCACCTCAAAGCCGTGCTCGGCGCACGCCGCGGAGGCCTCCGCGAAGCCGGGGTTCAGTTCGTCACGGCGGCCGAACGCAACCGTCGGGTTCGGCTGATACATGCGCAAGGTGGCTTCACGCTGCCCGCTTGCCACCTCGCGGAGCATCTGCACCGTCTGGTCGTGGTGAATGAGGATATCGCCGGATTCGGGGCCGGTCTCTCGAATAATCTGCACGTTCCTATTTTACGGTTACGCCCGTCACTACGGTGCATGGTCGGTGGGGCGTCTCAGGAGCGACGCGGAAGCAACCCAGAGGCAGCTCAGGAGGCGGCACTCGCCCGCTACGCCTCACACCGATTCCCCCTTGAATCTGTGCAAAATCATCGCCGATACCCCGCGGAATCCCAGCCGCCAATACATCCCGCCATATTCACATTTTTTATGCCGATTTTCTTCACTCCGTGAATCCAAACCATTACGATTAAAAGACTACGTGGCATCCCACACGTTGCCATAAGTACACAACACAGCATGACAACGCAGAAGAAACGCGCACCGTGGCGGAACCACCCACCACGGACCAAACTGTACGTTTCACACAAGGAGTACGGACATGACACAGTCCACCAACACAGCAGCAGCCGCTGCCCCCAGCCAGGAGGTGAGCGCAGCCCGCAAACAGCGAAACAAGCTGATCCTGCACGTTGCCATCATCCTCGTAGCGACCCTCGCCATCTGGTTCGTTCCCGCCCCCGAAGGCGTCGACCCGCGCGGCATGCACATGCTCGCCATCTTCGTCGGCACCATCCTCGGCCTGATCCTGCAGCCGCTGCCGACCCCGTCCGTGGCGCTCGTCGGCCTTGGCGCCGCAATGATTACCGGCACCATGGCGGCAAAGAACGAGGCGCTGACCGGCTTCGGTAACTCCTCCATCTGGATTATTGTTGCCGCGTTCTTCATCGCCGACGGCTTCCTCATCACCGGCCTGGGCAAGCGCATCGCACTTCTGTTCGTGCGTGCGCTCGGCAAGTCCTCCCTCGGCCTGTCCTACGGTATGGCAATCACCGACCTGGTTCTCGCCCCCGCCACCCCCTCCAACACTGCGCGTGCCGGTGGCGTGATTTACCCGATTATCCGTTCCCTCTCCGAGGTCAACGGCTCCACCAACGAAACCCCCGAATCACGCCGTAAGCTCGGCTCCTACCTGCTCATGACCGAGGCGCAGGTCAACACCATCACCTCCGCCATGTTCCTGACCGCAATGGCGGGCAACCCGCTGGCGCAGAAGTTCGCGCACGACCACAACATCAACCTCGACTGGGGTACCTGGGCCCTGGCCGCCATCGTTCCCGGTCTTGCCGCGCTGATTGTCATGCCGTGGATCATGTCGAAGATTTACCCGCCGACCATCAAGAAGACCCCGGACGCACCCGAGCACGCCCGCCAGGAACTGCACGAAATGGGCCCCATGAGCTCCAAGGAATGGATTATGCTCGGCACTTTCGTGCTGCTGCTGGTCCTGTGGATTACCGGCACCGCCCTGGGTATTGACGCCACCAGCGCCGCTTTCTTCGGCATCGGTATTCTGCTGGTGACTAAGGTCCTGACATGGAAGGACATGGCGAAGAACTCCAGCGCCTGGTCCACCCTCATCTTCTTCGCCGTGCTCGTGGGCATGGCCGACCACCTCAAGAAGCTCAAGGTCGTGGACTGGATTGGCCAGCAGGCCGCCCACAGCGTCAGCGGCATGGCATGGCCCATGGCGTTCGCAATCCTGGTTCTGGCCTACTTCTTCATTCACTACATGTTCGCCTCGAACACCGCCCAGATTGTTGCACTGTACGCAGTGTTCCTCGGCGCGGCCGTCGCGGCGGGTGTTCCGCCGATGTTTGCGGCGCTGTTCCTCGGCTTCATGGGTAACCTGATTGGCGGCATCACCCACTACGCCTCCGGCCCGGCCGGCGTGTACTACGGTTCCGGTTACTTCAGCGTGGGCGAATGGTTCAAGATCGGCTTCATGGCGGCTATCGTGAACCTCGTCGTCTGGGGTGTAGTCGGTACCGCGTGGCTGTTCGCGCTCGGCTTCGCCAACTAATAGCGCAGGCCCCGCGGCGGCCTAGCTCAGCGTAAAAGCGCTGTAGAAAGCCCGGTGTTCTCACGTGAATTTTCGTGTGAGAACACCGGGCTTTTACGCGCCCGCTAGCTTCCTAAAACAGGGCAAATCCTAGTATTCCCCCACCCCCTCCGCTAGGGTAGAAGAAAACCCCACAACACCTTGGAGGATGCCGTGCACCAGGACCAGCACATCACCGCCCAGACTACCTCTTTGCCAAACTCCAACCCGGCGCTGACCGAGCCGCAGCCGCTCGGCGCGTTCCCCGACGGGTTCCTCTTCGGAGGCGCTACCGCCGCCAACCAGTTCGAGGGCTCCTGGAACGAAGACGGCAAGGGCCCCAGCCTGCAGGATGTGCTGCCTGCCGGCGGCCTGTACCCGCGCACCGCGGAACCCACCGAGGACAACCTCAAGCTGGAGGGCATCGACTTCTACCACCGCTACCGCGAAGACATCGCCCTGCTCGCGGAGATGGGTTTCAAGGTCTTCCGCTTCTCCATCGCTTGGTCGCGTATCTTCCCCCGCGGCGACGAAGAAACCCCGAACGAGGCGGGCCTCGCTTTCTACGACCGCGTGCTCGACGAGCTCGAAAAGCACGGCATGGAGCCGCTCATCACCCTCAGCCACTACGAAACCCCGCTGCACCTGGTGGAGCAGTACAACGGCTGGACCAGCCGCGAGCTCATCGGCTTCTACGAACGCTACGCCCGCACCGTGTTCGCCCGCTACGGCAAGCGCGTGAAGTACTGGCTGACCTTCAACGAAATCAACTCGATGCTGCACCTGCCGTTCATGTCCGGTGGCATTAACACCCCGGCGGATCAGCTCAGCGACGCCGACCTGTACCAGGCAATGCACCACGAGCTGGTCGCCTCCGCACGCGCCACCGCTGCGGCACGCGAACTGGCACCGGGCGCACAGATCGGCTGCATGATTCTTGCCATGCCCACCTACCCGCTTACTCCCGACCCCGCCGACGTACTCGCCGCCATGCAGACGGAACAGGCAAACTTCGCGTTCGGTGACGTGCACGTGCGCGGCGCCTACCCCGGCTACTTCCTGCGTGCCCTGCGTGAGAAGGGCGTGGAGCTGAACGTCACCGAGCAGGACCGCGAGGACCTGAAGAACACCGTGGATTTCGTGTCGTTCAGCTACTACATGTCCACCTGCGCGACCGGCGACCCGGCACGAGGCGAGCGCGGCGAGGGCAACATCCTCGGCGGCGTGGCGAACCCGACCTTGCCCTCCAGCGAATGGGGCTGGCAGATCGACCCGACCGGCCTGCGCGTGGTCCTCAACCAGTATTGGGACCGCTGGCAGAAGCCGCTATTCATCGTGGAGAACGGCCTGGGCGCCCGCGACGAACTGGTTGAGGTGAACGGTGAGCTCACCGTGGAGGATGACTACCGCATCGACTACCTGCGCCAGCACCTGCGCGCGGTGCGTGAAGCCATCGAGGACGGCGTGAACGTGCTCGGCTACACCACATGGGGCTGCATCGACACGATTAGCGCCTCGACCGCGCAGATGTCCAAGCGCTACGGGTTCATCTACGTGGACCGCAACGACGATGGCTCCGGCACCCTGGAGCGCTACCGTAAGAAGTCCTTCCACTGGTACCGCGAGGTGATTGCCAGCAACGGCGCGGAGCTGTAACCGGTCAGGTTCTACCCCCGCCCCGCGAAACTAGCACGCGAAATTCACGGCGCGTGAAACTCAGGCCCCCTCGTAAGCCTGAGCCCCGCGAAACCAGCGACAAAAGGCCCCCGAGACTCTGAATCTCGGGGGCTTTTGCGCATGTCCGTTATGCCTAGCGCGGGCGGCTCTAGTCTGTAGGCAAATCTAGTCCATGGGTAGGTCATTCAGGCTGGTGGACACGTACTCCCACCAGGTCGGCACCAACCCAGCATTCATCGCAACCCTCTGCGACAGCATGTGCGACGGGCTCGTACCGTAGAACGGCAGGTACCCTTCCGCCAGGGTCAGGCGTGCAGCATCACGCACCAGCACGCTGGCGATGCCGGCGCCACGCCAGGCAGGCAGCACATCAATGCCAATCTGGCGCATAATCGGCGAATCGTCACTCAGGCCTACCATAGCGATAGGGTCTGCGAGCGCAGGGTCGCTCTCCCCCGCCGCGGGTGCATCAGGTGTATCCTCATCCACCGGGTAGGCGGCGAGCACCAGCACATCCGGGCGGGTCACGCTAAAACCTAGCGCGTTCGAGTAGCGCTTATCCCCGCGGAAGCGCTCAAACTGCTCAGCGTCCAGCAGCTCCACGCGCAGGCGGGTTACGCGCGCCTCCGTATCTTCCGGGTCAACCTCAAGCGCACCCGCGGAGGCGTTTGCCTCCCTGCGGATGGTGCGCTCGTCGGTGATTTCGGCAAGCAGCGCCGCTTTCAGCTCGGCGGGGTCAACGCGGCGCATCATGCCCACACCGGGCACGGCGCACTTGACCTCCTGCGCCTGCACGCCCTCGGGTACGACCGAGTTCAGCAGGGCGCGGCCGGGCGTGTAGTAGATGCTCGTGCCGCTGACCTGCTGGGTGTAGGGGGTGAGCAGTTCGTTGAGCTGGCGCAGCTGCGCGTAGTCACCCAGCCAGTTCGACTGATCGCCAAGCATGTAGTCGATAGCCTTCTCCAGCACGCGCGGATGCTTGGCGCAGAGAATGCCGACGCTCGCATAGTTGGCGACGCGCAACTCCCAGATGTCGTCGTTGCGACGGCGTGCGGCACCCATCTTCTCGGAGGGCGGCTGCACGGTGGCGAGCAGCGGCAGGCTCTCAGCTTCCGGGTAGTCGCGTAGCTCTTCGAGGGCGCGGCTAATCGAGCCGGGTGCCTGGCAGAAGTCCGCCTCCAGCTGGGTGTGCAGGATGTGCCGGGCACGGTCCGCGGTGGTCACAGCGCCCCGGTTCACAGGGCCTCGGTTCACAGCGTCGCGGATTGCCTGAGCTCCCCGGGCAGGTCCGGTTGCTTGAGTATCAGTCACGTAGGTTTCCTCTGGTTCAAGTTCTCGGCTAGTTCAGGATCTCAGCGAGGAACGCGCCGGTGTGCGAGCCCTTCACCTGAGCCACCTGTTCCGGGGTGCCTTCGGCAATCACGGTGCCGCCGCCGCTACCGCCTTCGGGGCCCATGTCGATAATCCAGTCGGCGCACTTGACCACATCCAGGTTGTGCTCGATGGTGATGACGCTATTGCCCTTGTCAACCAGCGATTGCAGCACGGCGAGCAGCTTGCGGATGTCTTCAAAGTGCAGGCCGGTGGTCGGCTCGTCCAGCACGTAGATGGAGCGGCCGTTGGAGCGCTTCTGCAGTTCGGTTGCGAGCTTCACGCGCTGCGCCTCACCGCCGGAGAGGGTGGTTGCGGGCTGACCCAGGCGAATGTAGCCCAGACCCACGTCCACGAGAGTGTTCAGGTGGCGCGCAATCGGGGTGAATGCGGCAAAGAACTCTGCGGCTTCTTCCACGGGCATTTCGAGCACGTCGGCAATGGTCTTGCCCTTGTAGTGCACTTCGAGGGTTTCGCGGTTGTAGCGCTTGCCATGGCAGGTTTCGCAGGGTACGTACACGTCCGGCAGAAAGTTCATTTCAATCTTCAGGGTGCCGTCGCCGGAGCAGTCTTCGCAGCGGCCACCCTTGACGTTGAAGGAGAATCGGCCGGGGGTGTAACCGCGCATTTTCGCTTCGCTGGTCTCTGCGAACAGCTTGCGGATGTGGTCAAACACGCCGGTGTAGGTGGCGGGGTTCGAGCGCGGGGTACGGCCGATGGGCGACTGGTCCACGTGAATGACCTTGTCCAGGTGTTCCAGGCCGTCGATGCTCTTGTGGCGTCCGGGTACCTGCTTGGCGCCGTTGAGCTTGTTCGCCAGGGAGGTGTACAGAATGTCGTTGACGAGGGTGGACTTACCCGAGCCGGATACCCCGGTCACCGCGGTGAATACGCCCAGAGGGAAGGACACGGTCACGTTCTTGAGGTTGTTTTCGCGGGCGCCGCGCACGGTCAGCTGACGCTTCTTGTCCACGGGGCGGCGGGATGCGGGCACCTCAATAGTGCGGCGGCCAGCCATGTAGTCGCCGGTAATGGACTTGGTGTTCTTCAGCAGCTCCTCAAAGCTGCCGGAGTGCACGATTTCGCCGCCGTGCTCGCCGGCGCCGGGTCCTACATCCACAATCCAGTCGGCTTCGCGCATGGTGTCTTCGTCGTGCTCAACCACGATAAGCGTGTTGCCCATATCGCGCAGCTTGGTCAAGGTTTCGATGAGGCGGCGGTTATCGCGCTGGTGCAGACCGATGGAGGGCTCGTCGAGCACGTAGAGCACGCCGACCAGGCCTGAACCAATCTGGGTTGCGAGGCGGATGCGCTGCGCCTCACCGCCGGAGAGCGTACCGGCGGAGCGTGAGAGGGTCAGGTAGTCCAGGCCCACATCCAGCAGGAACTGCAGGCGCGCGTCAATTTCTTTGAGGACCTGCTCGCCAATCTTGGCTTCGCGGGCGCTGAGCTGCAGGCCGCGCACGAAGGCGAGCGCGTCAGCCAGGGACAGGTCGGTGATGTCTGCGATGGACTGGCCGCCAACCTTCACGCCGAGGATGGTCGGGTTCAGGCGCGCGCCACCGCAGGAGGGGCAGGCGACCTGGCGCATGTACTGTTCGTAGCGGTCGCGGGCGAAGTCCGATTCGGTTTCTTCGTGCTTGCGCTTGATGTACGCCTTCACGCCCTCGAATCCGGAGGTGTAGCGGCGTTCGCGGCCGAATCGGTTGCGGTAGGAGACCTCAACCTTGTAGTCCTTGCCGTCCAGAATGGCGGCGCGGGTCTTGGCGGGCAGGTCCTTGAAGGGGGTGTTCAGGTCGAAGCCGAGCTCCTCCCCCAGGCCTGCGAGCAGGCGCAACCAGTATTCGGTGGTTGCTTTGCCCTGCGACCAGGGGGCGATAGCGCCCTCGCCGAGGGTCAGGTCGGGGTTGGGTACGAGCAGTTCGGTGTCTACTTCCAGGCGCGAGCCGATGCCGTCACAGGCGCTACATGCGCCGAACGGCGAGTTGAAGGAGAAGGCGCGCGGCTCGATGGTGTCGATCTGCAGTGGGTGGTTGTTGGGGCAGGCGAGGTTTTCGCTGAAGGAGCGGGTGCGTTCGGGGTCGTCCTGCTCGCGGTCCACGAAGTCGATGAGTACGCGGCCGTCGGCGAGCTTGAGCGCGGTTTCGATGGAGTCGGTCAGGCGCTGGTGAATACCGTCCTTAATGACGATGCGGTCGACGACCACCTCGATGGTGTGCTTGTACTGCTTGGCGAGCTTGGGCGGGTCGGAGAGCTGCACGGTTTCGCCGTCCACGCGGGCACGCGAATAGCCCTGGGTGAGCAGGTCCTTGAAGAGGTCCACGAACTCGCCCTTACGTGCGCTGACGACGGGCGCGAGGATCTGCAGGCGGGTGCGTTCGGGGTACTCCTGCAGAATGTCCACGATCTGCTGCGGGGTCTGCTGGGTGATTTCTTCGCCGCATTCGGGGCAGTGCGGGTGGCCGATGCGCGCCCAGAGCAGACGCATGTAGTCGTAGATTTCGGTGATGGTACCGACGGTTGAGCGCGGGTTTTTGGAGGTGGACTTCTGGTCGATAGACACCGCCGGGGAGAGGCCCTCGATGAAGTCTACGTCGGGCTTGTCAACCTGGCCGAGGAACATACGCGCGTAGGAGGACAGCGACTCAACGTAGCGGCGCTGACCTTCCGCAAAGATGGTGTCGAAGGCGAGGGAGGACTTACCGGAACCGGAGAGGCCGGTGAAGACGACCATCGCATCGCGCGGAATGGTGAGGTCTACGTTCTTGAGGTTGTTTTCGCGGGCACCCTGAACCCGGATACTGGTCAGGTCGTTCGCTTTGAGTGCGGTGCTTCCGTGTGCCGGGCGGGGTGTCATCGAAAATCCTTTCGTCTTAATCTTCGAACTTAAATTCTACACCCTCATACCTTTCACCGGTGCGATTATGCGGGCGGTGAAGGCATGAGGGTGCAGTACTTATATGAGGTGGACTGTCAGGCGCGATTTACCAGCCGCGGGTTCCCCACTCTTCCAGGTGGGGGCGCTCATCGCCGAGGGTGGTGGAGCGGCCGTGGCCGGGCAGCACGATAGCGTCGTCCTCGAAGCCGCCGAAGAGTTTTTCGAGCACATTGGAGAAGAGCTCGCCGAACTGCTGCGGGGAGTCAGTCTTGCCCACGCCGCCGGGGAAGAGAGTGTCGCCGGTGAACAGCAGGGTTGCGGGAGTGCCGTCTTCCCAGGTGGTTTCGAGGGTGTAGACGATGGATCCGGGGGTGTGGCCGGGCACGTGCAGGGCGCGGATGACGGTGTCAGAGAGGTAGAAGTCGAAGCTTTCGCCGCCGGTCAGCTCCTCTTCGACGGTGTAGTCTTCCAGTTCCTTAATCTCAGCGGCGTCAGCTGCACCCGCGGAGGTGACGGCACCGGTGAGGTGGTCGAGCTCCTTAATAGCGCGGATGTGGTCCCAGTGGCCGTGAGTAACCAGAATGCCGGTCAGACCAATAGCGCGGGGCCTGATGGAGTTGAAGTCCTCTTCCTTCTCCATGACGCGCACGCGGCGTTCTTCACCATCTGCCAGTTCGAGCTGCGGGCAGTCGTGCAGGAGCGCGTCAAGAGTGAATGCGTAGAGTTCTTCTGCATCGTCTGCAGGGTCGATGAGTACCTGCTCGCCGGTGGCGCGCATGGTAATGAGGTAGACGCTGTTGTCCATCTCGGAGACACTGAACGCACGGACGGTCAGTTCGGGGTTCTCAAAGATGAGGGTAGGTTCGGGGTAAGTAGTCATAGTTCCAGTGTAGGGGTTGTGACCGCACAGCAGTTACCTATGCGTAATACTCCCCTATCAGCGCATTCGGCGTTGAACGCGCGGGATACATGTACGGGTTGCATGTGTGCGGGATGTATGTGCGGGATGCACAGGGAACAGATTCTGGAGCACGCTCAGTACAGATTAGGCTCAGTACAGATTGGGTTCAGCACGGATTAGGTCCCGGCTGGATCCCGCCTGGCTGAGGGTTCAGTGAAATTCAAAAGTCCGCTGAAATTCAAAAGTTAAACAGAGAAGCGACTGCGCATCGATACACAGTCGCTTCTCATGACACCCAGGGGTATCTATCACTCACTCAAACACAAGCAACCCGAGGACTTTGGAAATCTCACGATTACTTGATGACTCAATAGTAGCGAACTTTTTGGGGGCTGTTTTACCGCCCAATTTGGTACGGAGAGCCAGATTTAGTGACCCACACCTCATTGTAATCATTCTGTAATAAAAACAGGTGTTTTTTAGGGTATCCATACGTACCAATTTCATTTTTTTCGAGTTTTGATGTGACTTATTTCACCCAAAATAATTTCAGATTTTCCCTCATTTGGCACTTTAGTGCACCTTTAACTTGAGCTTCATGCTCACCAATCTTGAAGGCTCAATGCCCGGTTTTAGCCCGGTATTCCGCGGAACTAGAGGGTTAAGGTAAAAGTATCTTCAAGTAGTTGCAACTTCATTAGCCGGAAAAAATGTACCGCTCACCGTTCAAAATCTGCACAATTATTTGCGCGAGGGCAAAATCAATTGGTCTGTTTTACCCCTGTAGGTACCCCCTAAAGTAGAGGTTTTATTACAAAACAATAACATCAGCCCCACATTCAGGTTCACTGAGTGCACCCATTAAAACCCCTTTCAAAAAGCAAAATACCTAGTCAATGCCGTATTTTCACAAAATGCAAGACAGTGTGTCACTAAAAAATCAACCTCTATAGATTGTTTAATAAAACCTGACCTTTAAGCACAAATAGAGCCCAATTATTAACCAGCACGTACCAATTTCACCCTCAAAACAGGCGCTCTAGAAGCCTCAATGAAAGGTTGAAAGACCCCTCCACCAGGGGTTTCAGAATCCTTCACTCCCCCGTTTTCAGGTACTCTACTTCCCCTTATAATCACTACAGAGAGCACCATAGGGCACAGCAAAGGCGGCGCCCCTCCCCCGCTGTGGGGAAGGAGCGCCGCCTCCACTAGCTATAAATCAGCTGGAACAGCCGCTTTAGGACAAGCCTTAGGACAGGCCGACCATCACGCCATTCTCGTCGAAGCCGATGCGCTCAGCTGCGGGGCTCTTGCTCAGGCCCGGCATGGTGCGCATGGTGCCGCAGATAGCGTAAACGTAGCCAGCACCTGCAGCCAGGCGAACCTCGCGCACGGGCAGGGTCCAGCCGGTCGGTGCGCCCTTCAGAGTTGCATCCGAAGAGATGGACAGGTGTGTCTTCGCAATAACCACGGGCAGGTGCGAGTAGCCCAGCTCAGCGAAACGCTTCAGCTGCTTAGCGGCAGCGGGAGCAATGGAGATGCCGTCCGCACCGTAGACCTTGGTGGCAACCTTCTCAATCTTGGTCTCAATGGAGTCCTCAAGATCATAGGTGTACTTCAGATCCGAAACGTCGTCACATGCCTCAGCAACCACGTCTGCCAGGTCGGTGGTGCCCTTACCGCCCTCTGCCACACCGCGGTGGATAGCGACGCGAGCGCCAGCTTCCTCAGCGATACGGCGGATAGTCTCGTGCTCGGACTCGAAGTCGGTCGGGAAGGCGTTGATTGCCACGACCGGCTGAACACCGAAGTTGCGCACAATCTCGATGTGCTTCTTCAGGTTCTCTGCGCCCTTCTCCACGTCGGAGGGGCTTTCCTGCAACATGCCTTCGGGCAGGGGCTTGCCCGGAACGATCTTGTACAGGCCGGAGTGGGACTTCAGGGAGCGCACGGTGACGACGAGCACTGCTGCGTCGGGCTTCAGACCGGAGACGCGGCACTTGACGTTGAAGAAACGCTCGGCACCCATGTCGGCGCCGAAGCCAGCCTCGGTAATGACGTAGTCGGAGTACTCCAGACCAACATAGTCAGCCACAACCGAAGAGTTACCGGTTGCGATGTTGCCGAAGGGGCCCGCATGAATCAGGGCGGGGGTGTGCTCCAGGGTCTGCAGCAGGTTCGGGTTGATTGCGTCCGCCAGGATGACGGACATTGCGCCGTCAGCCTTCAGGTCGGCCGCGGTGACGGGCTCGCCGTCGTAGTTCAGGCCGATAACAATCTTTGCCAGGCGCTCACGCAGGTCCTTGAAGGAGGTTGCCAGCGAGAGAATCACCATGATTTCGGAGGCGCTGGTGATGTCGAAACCGGTCTCGCGGACCACGCCGTCCATGCGTTCGCCCAGGCCCACGACGATGTTGCGCAGGGAGCGGTCGTTCATGTCGATAACGCGGCGCCACTCGATTGCGCGCGGGTCGATGCGCAGCTCGTTGCCGTGGTGCAGGTGGTTGTCAATCATGGCGGCAAGCAGGTTGTGTGCTGCGGTGACGGCGTGGAAGTCGCCGGTCAGGTGCAGGTTCAGCTTCTCCATGGGAACGATCTGGGAGTAGCCGCCGCCTGCTGCGCCGCCCTTGATGCCGAAGGTCGGGCCCATTGCGGGCTGACGCAGAGCCAGGATTGCCTTGCGGCCGGTCTGTGCGAAGCCCTGTGCGAGGGATACGGAGGTTGCGGTCTTACCTTCACCGAGGGGGGTGGGGGTGACTGCGGTAACCACGATGTACTTGGAGCCGCGCTTGCGGGCGGTCTCTGCGTTGGTGGTTTCATCGAGGAGGACCTTAGCAACGTACTTGCCGTAGGGCTCAAGGCGATCTTCGCTGATGCCGTTGTCCGCTGCGATCTTATTGATAGGCCAGAGATCTGCAGCAAGTGCGATTTCGAGGTCGGAAGGGAAAGGCTTCTTCGTCATTGTCATCCTTCGAGTTGTACGAATCATGCTCTTTTATTCTATGCCTTGGCTCACGCATTTGTCCCTCACCTCGCCGGACTCCGACAAATAAACTCAATTTTTAATGCACGAATCCCCGCAACCGGTACCCTACGCTCACATGGAGTGAACAGGGTCGGTGCGGGGATTAGTAGCGTATACGCGCCGGGTTGCTAGTACAAGAAAGTACAAGAACCGGCGATACGAGCGGCTATTACGGCATGGTCAGCAGAACCTTGGTGGCGGTACGCTGGTCCATTGCCTCGTAACCCTTAGCTGCCTCGTCGATGGGCAGAACCAGGTCAAATACCTTACCGGGCTCAATGTCGCCCTTGTAAATCAGGTCGATGAGGGTCGGCAGGTACTTGCGCACGGGGGCGGGGCCACCCTCCAGGTGAACCTGCTTGTCGAAGAGCTTATCAGTGCCGATGGCGCTGTCGTGCGGCACGCCCACGAAGCCGATGTAGCCACCGTGGCGTACGCAGCCGAGTGCCTGGTCGAAGGACTGCTGGGAGCCAACAGCCTCCGCAACGCCGTGTGCGCCCACGCCGTCGGTGAGCTCCAGAACCTTGGCGATGCCCTCTTCGCCGCGCTCTTCCACGATGTGGGTTGCGCCGAATTCCTTAGCAAGCGCCTGACGTTCGGGGTTGCGGGACATGATGATGATCTTTTCCGCGCCGAGCTGCTTAGCGCCGATGACTGCGCTCAGACCGACTGCACCGTCGCCAACAACGACGATGGTCTTGCCGGGGCCTGCCTGCGCTGCGTCTGCTGCGTACCAGCCGGTGCCGAGCACGTCGGATGCCGCCATCAGGTGCGGAATCTGCTCTTCGGTGGGGGTTGCGGGGGTCTTGACGAGGGTGCCGTCTGCGAAGGGTACGCGGGCGTATTCTGCTTGGGTGCCGTTGGAGCGCATGCCGATGAATGTGTCGCCTGCTGCGATTGCCTTGAGGCAACGGGAGGGGTAGCCTGCGGTGCAGGTTTCGCACTCGCCGCAGGAGATGCAGAAGGAGCCTACGACGAAGTCGCCGGGGGCTACGGTGGTGACCTCGGAGCCGACTTCTACGACCTCGCCGATGTATTCGTGGCCCATTGCGCGGTGGTCGACGGGCTTTGCGTCTGCGCCGCGGTAGGGCCACAGGTCGGAGCCGCAGATGCAGGATGCTGCGAGCTTGATGATGGCGTCGGTGGGTTCGAGCAGGGTCGGCTTCTCAACTTCGTTGACGACGACCTTGCCGGGGGCTTCCATAACAACTGAACGCATGATGTTCCTTTAGGGGTTGTGGGATAGTAGTCCAATAGTACGCCCCGCGCCCCGATATATCAATGATTTTTTATGCTACGGGGTGAAGGCAAAAACTCCGACAATCTGAACCCGCAAAACTGCTCCCACTCCCCCGCTTCCCCAGCGCTTCCACACCAGGTTAAACCGGGGAATCCTGGACATCCCGGCACGTTGAATAGCCCGGTTAAACGGCGGAACCCCCGCGCATCCATAGTGGATACGCGGGGGTTCCGCTCGGTTTATCTCAGCCTGATATCTCGCAGCGAGAAGGGGCTTAGAAGTCCCAGTCCTCGTCCTCGGTGTTCACAGCCTTACCGATCACGTAGGAAGAGCCGGAACCGGAGAAGAAGTCGTGGTTCTCATCAGCGTTCGGGGACAGCGCCGACAGGATCGCCGGAGACACATTAGTCACAGACGCCGGGAACATCGGCTCGTAGCCCAGGTTCATCAGAGCCTTGTTAGCGTTGTAGTGCAGGAACTTCTTCACGTCCTCGCTCCAACCCACACCGTCATACAGGGAGTGGGTGTACGCCACCTCGTTCTCGTACAGTTCGTACAGCAGGTTGAAGGTGTACTCCTTCAGCTCTGCCTGACGCTCCGCGGACTCCTTCGCCAGGCCGCGCTGGAACTTGTAGCCAATGTAGTAGCCGTGCACTGCCTCGTCACGAATAATCAGACGAATCAGGTCAGCGGTGTTGGTCAGCTTCGCGTGCGAAGACCAGTACATAGGCAGGTAGAAGCCCGAGTAGAACAGGAAGGACTCCAGCAGAGTGGAGGCGACCTTCTTCTTCAGCGGGTCGTCACCGGTGTAGTAGGACAGAACGATTTTCGCCTTCTTCTGCAGGTGCTCATTCTCAGAAGCCCAGCGGAACGCCTCGTCAATCTCCTTGGTGGAGGCGAGGGTCGAGAAGATCGAGGAGTACGACTTTGCGTGCACGGACTCCATGAACGCAATGTTGGTGTACACGGCCTCTTCGTGCGCGGTCACAGCGTCCGGCAGCAGGGACACAGCACCGACAGTACCCTGGATGGTGTCCAGCAGGGTCAGACCGGTGAAGACGCGCATGGTCAGCTGCTTCTCTTCCTCGGTCAGGGTCTTCCAGGAGGGCACGTCGTTGCTCAGCGGCACCTTTTCCGGCAGCCAGAAGTTACCGGTCAGACGATCCCAAACCTCAAGGTCCTTCTCGTCCTCAATACGGTTCCAGTTGATAGCCTCGACCACGTGGTCGACGAGCTTCACCTTTTCGCTCATTAGTAATTCTCCGATTCTTAAGGGGCGGTTACGGTGCCACGCGCGCCCAGCCAGTCGCGCAGGCGGTTTGCGTGTTTACCGTAACCGCCCCTTCCAGTCTTTAGTTATAGTGTGCCAGCTCAGGCTGAATGCGTCACAGCATTCGGGCTAGAGCATGCAGGATACGCAGCCTTCAACCTCGGTACCCTCAAGAGCCATCTGACGCAGACGGATGTAGTAGATGGTCTTGATGCCCTTACGCCATGCGTAAATCTGGGCGCGGTTGATATCGCGGGTGGTTGCGGTATCGCGGAAGAAGAGGGTCAGCGACAGACCCTGGTCCACGTGCTGGGTTGCCACAGCGTAGGTGTCGATAATCTTCTCGTAACCAATTTCGTAGGAGTCCTGGTAGTACTCCAGGTTCTCGTTGGTCATGTACGGTGCCGGGTAGTAGACGCGGCCGAGCTTGCCTTCCTTGCGGATCTCAATCTTCGAAGCGATCGGGTGAATCGAAGAGGTCGAACCGTTGATGTAGGAGATGGAGCCGGTCGGCGGAACAGCCTGCAGGTTCTGGTTGTACATGCCGTACTGTGCCACGTCAGCAGCCAGCTGAATCCACTCTTCACGGGTTGGGATGTGGTGCTTAGCGAACAGTTCGCGGGTACGCTCGGTCTGCGGTGCCCATTCCTTCTCAATGTACTTTGCGAAGAACTCACCGGATGCGTACTTCGAGTTCTCGAAGCCCTCGAAACGCTGGCCGCGTTCCTTAGCAATCTGCATGGAGGCGCGGATTGCGTGGTAGGCAACGGTGTAGAAGTACATGTTGGTGAAGTCCAGTGCTTCTTCAGAACCGTAGTAGACGTGCTCGCGTGCCAGGTAGCCGTGCAGGTTCATCTGGCCCAGACCCACGGCGTGGCTCATGCCGTTGCCGCGCTCGATGGAGGGTACGGAGCGGATGTCAGACTGGTCGGAGACGGAGGTCAGCGAACGAATCGCGGTTTCCACGGTCTTGCCGAAGTCTTCGCCGTCCATGGTCAGTGCAATGTTCAGCGAACCGAGGTTGCAGGAGATGTCCTTACCGACGGTCTCGTAGCCGAGGTCAGCGTGGTAGGTGGACGGCTCAGAAACCTGCAGAATCTCGGAGCACAGGTTGGACATGATGACCTTACCGGCGATGGGGTTCGCGCGGTTGACGGTGTCTTCGAACATCACGTACGGGTAGCCGGACTCGAACTGAATCTCTGCAATGGTCTGGAAGAACTCGCGTGCGTTGATCTTGGTCTTGGTGATGCGTGCATCGTCGACCATCTCGTAGTACTTCTCGGAGACGTTGATGTCGGAGAAGGGCACGCCGTAGATGCGTTCCACATCGTACGGGGAGAAGAGGTACATGTCCTCGTTCTTCTTCGCCAGCTCAAAGGTGATGTCGGGGATGACAACACCCAGGGAGAGGGTCTTGATGCGGACCTTCTCGTCAGCGTTCTCACGCTTGGTGTCCAGGAAGGCGTAGATATCGGGGTGGTGTGCGTGCAGGTACACGGCACCGGCACCCTGACGTGCGCCGAGCTGGTTTGCGTAGGAGAAGGCGTCTTCCAGCAGCTTCATGACGGGGATAACGCCCGAGGACTGGTTCTCAATCTTCTTAATGGGCGCACCGGACTCGCGCAGGTTGGTCAGGGCAAATGCCACGCCGCCGCCGCGCTTGGAGAGCTGCAGTGCAGAGTTGATGGAGCGGCCGATGGACTCCATGTTGTCTTCCATGCGCAGCAGGAAGCAGGAGACGAGCTCGCCGCGCTGCTTCTTACCTGCGTTGAGGAAGGTGGGGGTTGCCGGCTGGAAACGGCCGGAGATGATCTCGTCGACGATGTCTTCGGCGAGCTTCTCGTTGCCTTCTGCCAGCAGCAGTGCGACCATGCAGACGCGGTCTTCAAAACGCTCCAGGTAGCGCTGACCGTCGAAGGTCTTGAGCGCGTAGGAGGTGTAGAACTTGAAGGCACCCAGGAAGGTCGGGAAGCGGAACTTCACGGCGTAGGCGCGCTTGAACAGGTTCTTAATGAACTGGAAGTTGTACTTGTCGAAGAGTTCCGGCTCGTAGTACTGGTTCTCGATCAGGTACTCGATCTTCTCTTCCAGGTCGTGGAAGAAGACGGTGTTGTTGTTGACGTGCTGCAGGAAGTACTGACGTGCAGCCTGGCGGTCTGCATCGAACTGAATCTGGCCGTTCTCATCGTAGAGGTTCAGCAGCGCGTTCAGCTCGTGGTAGCTCATACCCTTGAACTTCTCGGGTACGCTCTTGCCGTTGTGGCTCGCACCGAGAGTTTCTAGTGCTGAGGGCAGTTTTGCGTCCAAAATGCTTCCAATCCTTCGTTGACTTTTTCTACATCTGAATCGGTGCCCATGAGCTCAAACTTGAAGAGCACGGGCACATCGCACTTCTTGGCGACAATGTCTGCCGCGATACCGAAGAGCGGACCAAAGTTGGTGTTGCCGGAGCCAATCACACCGAGCATGTGGTGGCGATTCTGCTCCACGTTCAGGAATTTAACCACCTGCGGGGGAACGTTACCGGCGCCTTCAGGCTTGCCGTAGGTGGGGACGATAAGCACGAACGGCTCATCAAGAATGAGGGTGTCTTCGCCGGTGCGTAGCGGCAGGCGGAGGCGGCGGGCACGAATCTTCTCCACGAACTTGTGGGTGTTACCCGAGATGGAGGAGAAGTACACGATGAGCGGCGCTGAGTCGTCCAGGACCTCGGTCGCTCGACCCTCGGAAGCATTGCGTGCATCCATAAGAATCTTGCGGATTTCTGCGTGCTCGTCGACGGGGTTGGGCGTGAGGGCGGTACTCAACGTGTACTCCTTATCTCGTGTGCCGGTGTGAGTTCCGTGCCGATTTTTCCGTTTGTACGGGTTCGGCTGGGTTGTTAGGCTGCCAGAGCGTTGATCTTGTCGGGCTGGAAGCCGGACCAGTGCTCGTCGCCTGCAATGACGACGGGTGCCTGCATGTAGCCGAGGGACTTGACCATTTCGAGGGCCTGAGCGTCTTCGGTGATATCAACCTTGGTGTAGCTGATACCCTTCGCGTCGAGGGCGCGGTAGGTCATGTTGCACTGGACGCACTGGGGCTTGGTGTACACGGTCACTACCATGGGAGTGCCTCTTACTTTCTCCCGCTCAGGCGGGGTTATCTCGTGAATGAATCTGGCGTGTTTCGTTTGTGGTTCACCACGTGTTGTTTACGGCGGGCGCGGTGCCGTCCGCTGCCCCTCCTAATGGGGTGTGGCGGCTTCCTGCGTTGGGGCAGGGCGGTCAAAAGTGCCGTAGTGGTGGAACCGAGTATTAATACTACATCTAGTGTCGAGATTTTTCTTCACCACAAGATGATGTGGTGCAAGGGTCGTGTTTCGTTCGATAAACCCACAGCTGAACCCACTTAAGAGGGGGTGCCTACAGCTTATCCACACCCTACCGCGAGGCTAGTTCGTTGGATTTTCGCGGGGTGCGCCGGGTTATCCACAGGTGGGGTTTAAGTTGGGCAGGATTTTTAAGGGTTCATTCGCCCGCTGAGTTGAGGTTCAGTTAACCTCATGTATGCGTTTGGGGGCATAAAACCCGGCAGATTCGGGCTTGATTTTAAAGAGATTTCCGCTCTCACCCGTTCTTGCGCGGAACGGCGCGGTTTTAAAGCAGAACGGACTTTCTTAAAGGCGGGGGTTAACCCCCTTCGAGCGGCTTTAAGCTATGTGATTAAGGCTGTAGAAAAGATTTTTAACTCTTTTTCAGCAGCCGGTGTGTCGTGGGTTTAAGTTGGTTAATTCCGCTGAAACACCAAAACCCACCGCATATACCGGCATTTCGCGGTATTTGCGGTGGGTTTACAGGCTATAGGCACAGATTTTAGCAACCGGCGAGCAGTAACCGGCTAGAAATCGATCAGGCCCAGCTCACGCAGTTTCTTACTCAGCGTTACGCCGTCGGTGGCTTCAATCCACAGCGGCGAGCGCATCATCTGTTCGGCACGGTAGTCACTCCAGACTCGGCCGGAGGCGAGCATGGTCTCCCCCACCGTCAGGTTGCGGATGACGATTGCCGCGACGTTGTCCGGGTAGCGTACCGCGAAGCCGTTGTAGATGTACGGGTCGCGCTGCCCGTCGTCACCGACGAGGATCCACTTCATTTGCGGGAATTCCTCGGCGAGGCGGCGCAGGGACTCGACCTTATGGTTGGTTCCGGAGCGGAACCAGCGGTCCGGGGTGGGGCCCCAGTCGGTGAGCAGGAACGTGCCGCGCGGGTAGCCGTTGCGGCTGAGGAAACGGCGCAGGGTCGGGGTGATGTTCCAGGCGCCGGTGGACAGGTACATGAACGGCGCATTCGGGTGGCTGCGGCGGATACGGTCGGTCATGACCGCCATGCCGGGGGTGGGGATACGTGCGTGCTCGTCGAGGATGAAGGAGTTCCAGGCGGCAACCATGGGGCGCGGCAGCATGGTGACCATGACGGTGTCGTCGACGTCCATGATGACGCCGAGCTTCTGGCTTTCGGGAACGATATAGACGCTGGTTGCTACGGCGCGGGAACCGGGCACGTACATGATGACTTCGTGTATGCCGGGTTCCAGGTCGATGCTGAGTTTGACGTCGAGCACGCCGCCGCGGTCGGTGTACGCCTCGTGCTTGGTGCCGTCGATGACGATGGTGACGGGCGCATCGGACATTGCGGTTGCGGTGAAGGAGCGCCAGCCGCGCATGGGGTTGGCGGTGTCTTGGGTGCCGTCGACGACCTGCAGGAGGCGTTCGAGGTTGACCGTCTTGTAAAGGGCGCGGGCGATAACGCGGACCCAGCCGGGGGTTCCGTCGGAGGCGGCGCGGCCGTAGCCTTCGGTGGGCACGAGGATAGGCTCGCGACCGGCAGCGATGGCACGCTTTTCGCGCCACCTGTGCAGCCGGTCTGCAACACGGTAGCCGATGTTGACAGCCTCGTCGGCAGCATCGTTCACAAGGTTGCGCAGTTCGTGAGTGCCCAAATTCTCCATCCCACTAGTGTAGCGGAGCGTTACCGGCTTGCGGCTTTAGGATTTTGTGTTCTTATACCTAGTTTTTATACCTATTAATACTGTGGTGCTGAGCGCGGGGTGTGATGTGCACATTATTTAGGGTGTATTCGCTGTTCAGATTCGTTCCTTGCAGGTGGGGGCGTTATCCTGGAGAGTATGACCCACTCACAGCCTAACCGCCGACTTTTTGTGCTCGGCACTGCTATGCTTCCGCTGATTGCTGCCTGCTCGAAGAAGTCGAATGACTACGACGGCACCAGCGGTAATTTCACTCCGTATCAGGCTGGCGGCGAGACCTCTGCTACTGCTACTCGCCCCGCACCCACGAATTCGCCGACGGTTGCCGCTGCTGGCAACCCGGTTGATAAGCCGCGCGAATGGCCCGGCATCGGCAACTCCCTCATTGGTGACGGCAAGTATGTTGCGTGGACTGTTGATGACGGCGCAAGCCCGGAGGCGATTCGCGGCTACGCTGAGTTCTCGAAGCGTACGAATACTCGCCTGACCTTCTTCATTAACGCTTCTTACACCGGTTTTAAGGAGCATGTGTCGTTGTTGCGTCCGCTGGTTCAGAGCGGCCAGATTCAGGTTGCGAACCACACGTACAACCACGCTGACCTGACCACCCTGGATGCTGAGGGTGTGAAGGAAGAGCTGCAGCGTAACGAAGACGAGATTATGAGCATGTTCGGTGTCTCGTCGAAGCCGTACTTCCGCCCGCCCTACGGCCGCTATAACGATGCGGTGCTGAAGGCTGCCGGTGAGATTGGTTTTACCCGCCCGGTCATGTGGAACGGCACTACCGGCGACGAGGCGAAGACCAGCTCCCGTGTGATTTACATGCGTTGTATCCGCTACATGCTGCCGCAGCAGATCGTGCTGGGTCACCTGAACTACGAGACGATCATCCCGATTCTGGATAAGGTGAAGGGCCTGCTCGATGACCGCGGCCTGACTGCAGTGACGGTTCGTGACTACTACGGTGACGCATCCGAGGAAGAGATTAAGGCGGCGGCTCCTTCGCCGACCCCCACCCCGGAGGAGAACACCCCCTCCCCCGAGGCAACTACGGAGGCGCCTACCCCTACCCCGGAGCCGACTACTGAGGCTCCGACTCAGGCGCCGACTACCCGCTATGAGGATGAGGTAGCGGCTACCCAGCAGGCTACGACTGCACCTGCGGCGGCACCCACTACGGCTCCGCCTGCTCGTGCGACCGCTGCACCTGCGGCTACGACTGCTCCCGCGGCTACTGCCACGACCGCACCGGCGGCTGCCCGCCGATAGGGTCGCGTATTTCGCGTGTGCTAAGCCCCCTTGACCCGGTTCCTGTACGGATATTCCTGTGCAGAAGATTCTGTACGAACCGGCGCGAGGGGGCTTTGCCGTACCCGGTGGGAATAAACGCGCGGGAATAAAGGCTAGGGAATAAGCGCGGCAACCGGGGTGTTAGGTGAGCGTACAGGGCGGCAGTTGCCGCATCCGAGTATGAGAGGAATAGATAACATGCGTATTGATATTTGGTCCGATATTGTGTGCCCCTTCTGCTACGTGGGCAAGCGTAACCTGGAGCTGGCGCTCGCCGAGTTTGAGCACCGTGACGAGGTTGAGGTGGTGTGGCATAGTTTTGAGCTGGACCCGTCGGCTACGGAGCATCCGGCAGGTTCGTTGCCTGAGATGATTGCTGGCAAGTATCAGATGCCGCTGGAGCAGGCGATTGCGAGCCAGGAGTCGTTGGCGGAGCGTGCCCGCGAGGTGGGTTTGGATTTCAATTGGCGGCAGGCACGCTACGGTAACACGTTTGATGCGCACCGTGTGATTCATTATGCGGCGGAGCAGGGTTTGGCGGCGGCGGCGCAGGAGGCGTTTAAGAAGGCGTACTTCACGCAGGGCCGTTCGGTGCAGGATCACGAGTCGATTCTGGATATCGCCTCTGAGATTGGCCTGGACACCGCCGAGGTTGAGGCTGTTCTGAAGAGCGACCGTTACGCGGCGGATGTGCGCGCTGATGAGCAGTTGGCACACCAGCTGGGCATTAATGGTGTGCCGTTCTTCTTGATTGAGTCGAAGTGGGCGGTCAGTGGTGCGCAGCCTGCGGAGGCGCTGGTGCAGGCGCTGCGTCAGGTGTGGGAGCAGACTCATCAGGTTGAGTTCCTGAACCCGCTGGCGGGCGCGGCTGGTGACGCAGCAGGTAACAATGCTGCGGAGGCGGGTCCGTCCTGCGATGTGAATGGCAACTGCTCCTAGTAGCCGCTGAGAAGTGCGCGGCGGGGGTGCTACTCCCCTAGCGCCCCGGCTAATGCAGCCCCAGATATAGCGAAGCCTCCTCGTACTATTTCTAGTACAAGGGGGCTTTACTATGCCCACACGTTACATCTTCCCTTGTCAGAAATGTTTGGGTGGCTCAATATTGCCTGCGAATGGGGCCGTTTTCATTTACACTTGAGTGTGTGTTCTACGGTGAACACACTTGTCCACTCACTTTATAAAGGAATATTGTGTTGAAAATTCACACCGCGACCGCTGGTGTTCTTGCGGGTGCTCTGCTGCTGACTGGCTGCTCTTCGTCTGTTCGCGCTCCGAAGCCTGGGCCTTCTGCGTCATCGTCGACGTCTGTTTCTGCTAGCCCTTCGGTTTCAGCTACTCCTAGTTCTTCTCCGACGCCGAGTGCGTCTGCGACTCCTTCGGAGTCTCCTACCCCGACGGTAACCCCGTCTCCGGTTCCGACGACTGAGGCTCCCGTGCAGGTACCGGCGGCTGAGGCACCTTCCGCGGAGGCGCCGGCGGCTCCGGTTTCTGCGGCTCCCGCTCAGCAAGCTCCCGCGCAGCCGGTGCAGCAGGCTCCGGCGCAGTCGAGTGTTTATTACAAGAATTGTGATGCGGTACGTGCAGCTGGTGCGGCGCCGTTGCATCGTGGCGAGCCGGGTTACCGCCCCGGTCTTGATTCTGATGGTGACGGCGTGGCGTGCGAGCCGAAGAAGAAGCACTAAGCTTCTACCCCCAGATATAGCGAAGCCCCCTTGTGCCGGTTCTTGGTTGAACCGGGGCAAGGGGGCTTCTTAGTTTTTAGCGCTTCCAGGGCATGTTGTCCCAGAATTGTCCCATCTTAGATTTGGGAGGCGTGAGCTTGCTCCTGTGAGTCTTAGCTTCAGAAGCCTGCTCATGAGCCTCTTCATCCGCAGTTACCTCAGAGCTTGCTTGTTCCAGCTTGGCCTTGAGCTTGCTCTGCGGAGTTCGAAGACGTGACGGACGCTCCTCGGGTTCCTCGTCAACGTAGTACCCGTACTGCGTTGAGCTGAAGAGGTTTGATTCGCGGAATTCGTTAACCGGCACGAAGAATGGTTGAGGTTCCGCAGACTCCTCAGCCTCAGACTCCTCAGCTTCGATAGCCTTAGCAACATCGAGATCTGCAAACTCTTCCTCCTCTTCAGACTCCTCGTCGGAGAAATCCTCGTAGTGGCTTTCGTCATACTCGTCAGCCTCGGTATCGAAGTCTTCTGAGTCTTCCAGCTCTTCAATCTCTACGACTTCCGATTCTTCGATTTCTACATCTTCTGACTCGTAGTCTTCTACAGCTTCGGAATCAGAATCCCAGGTATCTTCATCCTGTTCTTCGGCAATACCCTCCTGCAGCTTGAAGGCCTCGATAACCTCGTTCTTGATGATCTCAAGGAGTGCGCACATATCCTCATACGACTTGTGCTGCACCATCTCAACGCCCATACGTACCGTGAGCTCTTCAGCAATTTTACGTTTGATATCACGGGCAGAGACTCCCCTCTCCAAACCATATTCGCTGGGGGCACCCACAGAGTTTAGGGTTCGAGCGAGAGCCAACGCCAAATCACGATTCGTCGAGATAGAGGTTCGGTCAAGAATCTGGTTCAGGTCATCTTCCGTGAGGTAGCCTCCCTCGTCCATGACCTCGCCCAGGAGGTCATAGGTCAGCCAGGTTCGGCGTAGCACGTGGCGGCGCAAGTTACCGATATGTCGGACTTCTTTCGAAGGTGCAAAACGTGCAAAAGCAGCCGCAGGAAGAACCCTCAGACCAATAAACTGCCACACCTCAATAGATTCAGCTTCACCACGAATCATATGCAGGTTCTTGTGCAGAGCTTTACCGATACGGTGAGAGTACTCGTACTTCCACTTATCCCGATCATCGGAAAAGGCCTTAAGGCTATCGAGCTCTTTATCTACAATTCTGCGGAGATTCTTCAGAGTCGGCATCGGAATCTCGTTACCGCCAATGTTGAGGATTTCTAGATTCGTGTCGATTTCTCCACAATCTACATTGCGTAGCGGAACCCCAGAGTTTTTCCATTCCTGCAACTCTATACCCGCTAGAAATTCTTCCAGGCGGTAGTAAAGATACTGCTCTTCCTGCTCTGCAGGCGCCTGAGTAGACTCAGGGCTAACGTCCTGCTGCGCAGGTTCCACATTCTGCTGAACCATACCTACTTCCATCCCTTCTGCATGTACCCGGTAATACCGTCAATCTTGCTCTGCACGGAATTCCAATCCCTTTTCAGCGCGTCAATAAGTTCCGGAATCGTCATTGAGAAATTTTCTTTAATAATCCTCTGCGTGACGATTTGGAACTCTTCGCAATTTCCTTCAGTGAGTTCTTTCTGCGACGTATACAAAGAATTCTCATTCAGATGAGCAACATAAATTTCTCGCACAAGAGTTGCCAGGAAATCTCGAGAAATAGCGGGTTCTAGAATTTCATAATCCTTTTCTTCCCCTCGCACCAAAACCTTGCAAACCGGGTGTTTCGTATTTACAAATACTCGCACACACCGTGAATACAGCGCTTCCGGATTACTAGCATTGCACCTTACAACCCAGGGAGCATTTTTATCCCACTCTCGCACTCGAGAAAAATCAAGCTGCGAGAACGGCATACCAGCGCCCTTAGAGCTCAAAGACAGGCTGTCCTCTTGCACGGCAATATAGGCGGTTTCATCGGTGTTATATCCATCGATATTCAGGGCACCCGCTACTAGAGCGGCTCGAAGTTTCAGTTCTCCCGCAACCTTACGTCCAGGAATCTTAGCGCTAACAACCGCGACAAATGATTCCGAATCAAGCTGAATATCTCGGCTCTCTTCAATGACGCTCCAGTGGGTCGGTCGACACTGAACCTCACAAATCAGTCGAGGCAGAGACTCCTCATTGCCCAGTACTCGAAGGATTCCTTCAAGACGTACTTTGACGGTGATGGAGAGCTCCAGATCAGTATCGTAATCCCAGTTGGAGGGCAACTTCTCCGGGTCAACAATTTCGCCGTTCTGAGTACGAATATCCCATTCGCCCCATTCCACTTCGTGCGGGAAAAGGGTGAGATGAGGATACGCCTTTACACGCTTACCTGCCATAGCTATTAGCCCTCCACCTCAAAAATATAGGTCTTACCCTTACGCAGCGTGATGACCACAGATCCCTGGTTCTCCTCGGAATCTTCAGGACCGTCCCACTGCACATAAACGTGGCCCGCCTTTTGGGTGTCGTTAGCATCGGGGCCCCAGCCTTCGCTCCAAGAAGGCTCAAGGTCGTGAGAGTCCGTGTACTCCAGAGTCCTCTCATCACCGGTTGCAATAGATACCTTGATGCCGACGCGTTGACCAGCCTTCCAAGCGCTACTGCAGGAGAAGCTAATGAAATATTGCACGTAATCAGGGTTTTGCGGGTGCACGCCAGTCATCGATGCCGACTCAATTGACACCGAGGCACGACGAACGACGCCACCAGGGCGCTTTTTATTCTTTCCTTCATCCTCATCCGGCAGCTCAGTAATGACACCGCCTCCGGTGGACATAATCGGGTTGAACCGAGCAAGCTTCTGAGAAATCTTCGACAAGGAACCCAAGGACCCGCTATCACGCTTAGTGTCCTTCGATTCAAAAAGATTCTTCAGGCTCTTAGTGATATTCGAAGCAGCATAAACAACAATATTCTTGTGCTTAGCATTTTCGAGAGAGCTCGGATTCCATTCGTCGTGGGCCGGAGGCTCAGCCTCTCGGAAAGCAACGTCCGTTTCAAGGTCGGGTTTGAACACACCGTACCAGGTGGCCTTCGAGTCATCCAGATCATTCACCTTTCGGTACTGGACAACCAATTCAGCCTCATTACGCATCAAACACACAGTGTTTTGCGGATAGATGGACCTTTCAGCGTTAATATCGTACGCACCTCGAGCAATCCTTAGATATCCGATATTGTAGGAATCCCTTGCTCGCTTAAAAACAAAGCTCTTATAGTAGAAAACACCGTCAAATGAGTCGGCATCAAAATTCATCCTTTTAAGCTCAGCCATTTTTCGCACGTCAACAAGAGCTGAGCACAGCTGCTCAATTCCCTTATATTCAGGATTATTTTTAAGTTCCTGAATTAAGACAGGCTTATTGTTAATCCTGATATCCATAGACCTATTTCCATCTTCAACATCCAATTTGGGCCAAAGATGGTACATCACGATATTTTGAATTTTTTCGTGGGAACGGTCAATAATTCGACCCGGGTCATCCGGAATCTTACCTTCATCGTCTGATACTTCCATAAGCTCTGCAGGCTTTGCATCAACGATAAGAATTGAAGTGCCAGTTTCGCCATCGTTAAAGTGACGAGAGAAAATAGCCTCACCCAGCCGACGAGCAGGCTCTCCCGTCAGCGGGAGAATGTTACCTGTTCCCTTAACTGTGGGTCCCTCATATCCCCACCAATGGCGACCAGTGTAGTTTCGACCACCATACGTATATTCTTTGCCGAGAGCGACAGCAATAAGTCGGTAATCAATCTCGCCAGTTTTGGTCTTAAAGGCAGACCAGTAAATAACAGATTGAGACTCGCTCATATTAAAAGCAGCCGTTTTACCGAAGCCGTATGAGCCACCGTTACCTTGACCCTTGTTATCGCTACCAAGGTTCATCGTGAGGTTAACAAAGTTCTGGCTCTCCCCTTCCTCAACGGCTTCGTCTGGGCGGTCCGGGCCATCAAGACCGACGGTGCCGCGGTCCCAGAACTCCAAGAAGTAGACGTCGCCGCGGTTAAAAGTCTGGTCGAGACCGGTGTACTTGCTGTGAATCTCAAAACCAGCTGCAAATACCTCATTCCTCAGGGTATTCAGCACACCCTGATTGGCGTGCCGAACCAGGCAGCCAAACTCCGGCATATGTTCTTCGAGGCGTGCATCCCACGAGTTCTGAGCCATCTCACGGGTCACCAGAGCAAGCGGGCTCAGATTGGGTCGACCGAGGGTACGCGAGGCACCTCGAGCAGATATCGAACCAGTATTTTTAGGAAGGGGGAACCAGTTAAGGCTCACGATGTTATCTCCTTGCCCTGTAGAAGTATGGGCGCTATTGAGTCGTACGGTGTGTGTTGTGGGGGGGCATAAAGCTTCGGGGTGGCGTTATCCGGTGAAATGCCACCCCGAAACCTATACCCACTTTTGGGTATTCAAGAAGCTACCTGAGGTTACTCCTTGTAGTCGCCTTCATCATCGCTGTCGACTGCAGCCAGAATCGAGCTGTTCTCATCCAGCTCTTCCTCATCAAGAGCCAGATCCTCAACCTGCTCAGGAACAACCGAGATGAAGTTGCTGTAGTCGGAACCTGCAACCTGGGGAAGAACCACAGCGTGCAAGACGACCGGTGCAACAGCGTCAAGGTCACGACGGCGAGCGCCCGGCTTAGCCTTCGAGTGGGGGTTGACCACGTAAATGACCAGAAGCGGCACGTTACCTTCAACATAACGAAGGTTTAGCTGTGCAGCTCGACTCGTACGCTTCTTTTCAGATTTCCCAGTGTTCTTCTTTTCCTTTTCTTTCAGACCCTCAAGCAGATCTTTGTACTCCTGATTTCCCGTGTTAGCGAGAATCTTGAAGTCCAGAACCGGAGTCTCACCCGCAGCGATAGCCCTCAAATCAACGATGCCAGATTCAGAGTTAACGTGTGCACTACGAGTTGCCATGCGAATGTCCAGACCAGCAAAGTTCTGCTGCGGCATATCCTTCTGGGTACCGGAGTAGACGACAACGTTCCAGTCCTGGTCGGCGTACTTCTCAATCCACTCAACCAGCTTGTCCGAGCCAGCTTCGTAATGCGAGGAGTGTGCCTTGAAGTCCTTCAAGTAGGACAGCACGACATCCACAGGCACGCCAGTGAAGAGGTAGCTACCGTTGTTCTTATCCTGCACTACCTCATGAGTACTCGAGATAGAGCCAACAAGGGACTCGAATACCTGAATATTGTGGTTCAGGATTTCGGCGTTCTTCTCTTCGAAGCGAGTCAGCTGATGGAGCTTACCGCTGTAATCAACGGTAAGCGCCTTGGCATGACGCATCTTATTGGCAGCGGTAACCTTTAGCACACCAGGGTGAGTACGAATCTTCACACCAACGGTCTTGGGGGTGCTACCAACGATACGAATTTCTTCGCGGATCTCATCCTCGACACCGGCAAGGTGACGGTAATAGTCCTGAAGGTCCCTGGTCGTCCACAGACGAATCAGGTCATCATAGCCGGGGCGGAAACCGAACCAGCGACCCATCTGCAGAAGAGTATCGTAGGTCTTGCTCGTCCTGAGGTAGTACGAGCTAATCAAGCCTTCAAGGGTCAGACCACGGGCGAGAGTATTACCGCCGATAACGACATAGGTAGCCGGCGAATCTGCGTCATATTCCAGGCGCTCATCCGAGGAACCGTTGTCCACAATGCACTTAGTCTCGCGGACGACCTGACCCACAGCAAGCTTCAGCTCATCCCATTCGGGGTAAATCTCTTCAGGGCGGATAGCCTGCATACGAGCAACTTCGCGTTCGTACAGACGCTGCATCGCATCGTTAATTTTAGGACTGCCGTAGTTTTCCTTCAGCTCTGAGATGTAGTCCTCAATCACCTTCACCGCTTCGAAGTGAGTCTCAACCCTGTGCGAAAGGTGAATCAGCATCGAGCTGTGCTGCTTCTTCTGAGTGCGACGACGACGAAGAGCCGTGGCAATCATAAACCACAGCACTGCAGCTTCAAGACTGGGAACCATCTCAGGCATGTAGTCCCCACCATCCTTACGAGTAGGAGGACGCAGAATCTTTGCTTCCTCTTCCTCAATATCGCGGACAGCATCGACATCTACGCCATCGTTGAGTACGCCGTCTTCGTCCTCGGTAGCCCACAGCGGGGTACCAAAAATACGGGACGCACCAACGTAGCCATTCGGGCGTTCCAAAGCGTAGATGAAGTCGGAGGGGTACAGACCCGGGTAACGCTCGATGGTCTCCCCCTCGGATTCCTCAGGATTAACCGGCTCTAGATACTCGGTGTAGCGGTCCTCGTCATTCGGATCCATCAGAACGTTAGCGAAGGGAGTCGCGGTGTACGCCACGTAGGAGCCATGCTGTACCTGATCCCAAATCTGGCGGAGAAGTCGGTTAATACCGGAGTACGCTTCATCTTCCTTCGCGGTATTGGGAGTCGCCTGATCCGACTCATCATCTATGATAAGCACGGGAACGTCATCCAGCAGACCTTCTCGGTTTGCAGATTCCATATGCTTCAGCAGATTCTTCAAGCGGCTGGGGTTCTTCTTTACCACAGCAAAAACAACGTTGCTCCTGTTACGTAGCCCCATAGCCAGAAGGTCAGTGTTCGGAGCGATATCATCCTCGGCATTAGTCAGAGGGAAAACGCTCTTATCGGCGTCATGTAGGGAGGCCACGACATCGGCATTTAGGCGTTCCTGAGTCTGGCGGCGCAGGTTGTTAAACATACCCGCCAACACAATAATGAATCGGTAACCCTCATCAACTGCCTTGGTGATAACCGCCGAGAAGTTCGCGGTCTTACCGGACTGCACGTAGCCGACGACAAGGCCCTTGTGGGTCAGATTCTTCGTCGCGGGGTCGGCAAGAAGACCGACAACTTTGCCGGATTCCTGGTGAATAGTGGACGTACCGTCCTCACCAATCTTCTTGGTAAGCTTCCTACGCAGGTGGCTCCATCCGGCAGTATCGGGCTTCGCAGCATCGTACCAGTGGTGGTAGTCTTCCTTGGCCGTAGCGGCCTCATCGAACTCGCCCTTGGCGTTCGCGGCTTCGCGCTCCTGAATGCTACGAAGTGCCTTCTCATAGATGGGAACGACTACATCTTCAGGAATAGGCACGGCAACCATACCGTCAATTACCTGGCGGCAAGCGTCTTCGTACGAGATGAGTTCCCGCGCAGCCGTGTCATAAATATGCTGTTCCGGCTGGGAAATTTCCTCGGCCATTTTTCTCCTCGTTGAAAAATAGAGATGTGAGTGTTTACGGGAGCCAATGGTTAGCTTCCTCTGTGAGTTTAGCACTCGTTCTCACACGTCAGCACAGCTTTTCGTCATCACGATGCACCATAAAACTACTAAAGCCAAGTTGTTTTGCTCCAGGCAACAAAATCTACTTGGGGTAAGGGTGCGAGCAGGGCTCCCGGGCTGCTATTCTTAGAGGGTTTAACTCTGAATACATAGACGGTTAATCTGTGTATTCAACCGGCACATGACACAACACTATGAACCGCGGAGAACCTTATGACTGAGAAGCACACATCACCCAAAATCTACAGAATGGGAGAGCTCTTCTGTGGCCCCGGCGGCATTGCCCTGGGCGCGCACAACGCTGCCGATAAGGTACCCGGAGTCAAGGTTGAACACGCCTGGGCTAATGACTACGACCCCACGACTGCAGATACCTACCGCGAAAATACCCCCGGTGCGTCTGAAGAGACCGTCTACGTAGGTGACGTTCGTGAGCTCGACACCGATGCCTTGCCCCCGATTGACGGTTTTGCGTTCGGTTTTCCCTGCAACGACTTCAGCCTCGTAGGAAAAAAGAAGGGTCTAGACGGTACCTACGGTCCCCTCTACACCTACGGAATCAACGTGCTCGAGAGCCATAAGCCTGATTGGTTTGTGGCAGAAAACGTGGGTGGTCTTTCTGGCGCTAATGAGGGTTTTGCTTTCCCCTACATTCTGCGTGAAATGCAGCGTAAGGGGTACACTGTTGTCGCTCATAAATACCGCTTTGAGGAGTACGGTCTCCCCCAGGCTCGACACCGAATCATTATCGTAGGCCTACATAATGACCTTATTGCCAGCGGCAAAGAATTCAAGGTTCCGAAACCCACCACTCCCGAACCTTCGATGATGCGCACCGCTAAGCAGGCGCTTACCGAGCCTCCCATCCCCGAGTGGGCAACCAACAATGAGCTCACTCGCCAGTCTGAGGTGGTGAAGCAACGCCTCGCCTACATCAAGCCCGGCGAGAACGCCTTCAACGCTACCGATATGCCTAAGGAACTGCGCCTCAATGTGCGTGGTGCTAAGCTCAGCCAGATTTATAAGCGTCTGGATCCCAATAAGCCCGCATACACCGTCACCGGATCCGGCGGCGGCGGAACGCACATCTACCATTGGGAAGAGCCCCGCGCCCTGACCAACCGCGAGCGCGCGCGCCTGCAGACGTTCCCTGACTGGTACAAGTTCATCGGCAACAAGGAGAACGTCCGTCGCCAGATTGGTATGGCGGTTCCCCCGGACGGTGCGCAGGTCATATTCGAAGCTCTCTTCAAGAGTCTTAAAGGTATGTATTACGAAAGCATCGAACCGAATATTGATGTAGATAAGCGCATTCGTGAACTTGAGGAGAAAGAAGGCACTCTTTTCTAGGTAAAAGAAGGACGTATTCCCATGGAATTTTACTCGTCACTCATGGGCGACAACCTCGCTGAGCTTGTTCTCCAATCACCATATCCTCAGGATGATTGCGCCGGACACGAACTGTGGGCGGTTACCGGATATATCTCGCGAACTACCATTCTCAGTGCGCTGTATCAGGCTGATTTTACCCCCGGACGACGCTCTAAGGAGGGTGGTCATTGGGGTGAGATGAGCAAGTTTACCCCGACCTCTACCACGCCGAAGATTCATCTTCTGATTGGTATGGCACGAGACGGTGCGGTGAGCATTACGACTCATGAAATCCTCAAGGGGTGGGTCAAGGCTAGTCGCGGGTACCTGGATATTCGTTACCCGGATCCTCGCGTCTCTCCCCTGGTGCATACCAAGCTCTACGCTTGGGCGCAGAACGGCTCCTTCGATATTGCCTACGCTGGCTCAGCTAACCTGTCGACGGACGGTCTCAATATCGGTCGTGACGCTTCGGAATGTCAGCAGGAGAACATTCTTGTGCCGGTGTCGGTGGAGTATGCGGAGAACTATACCGATACGCTTTTCGGCGCTTCGCTGAGCTGCACCGACCCTGTGGTTGATTCTCTCTTCACCTTCCCAGAAGCGCCCGCGGACGTCCTGGCGAATAAGTCTCTGCCTCCGGTTCCTCCGCTCCCCGAACCTGAGACGGAACGCGAAGAACGGTTGAAGGACTTCTCCTCCATCAAGCTGTACCTGTACAGCCATGGTGGTAAGGGTTCTTCGTACAATTGCGGTTCCGGTATTAACTGGGGCCTACGAGATATTCGAGCCAATAAGGATGAAGCCTACTTCGCGGTTCCCGCGAATATTGGGCGGTCCAACTTCTTCCCGGTAAAGAACACCCCCATTGTGGTGCACTGCGATGACGGCGAAGACCTCATCATGCGCGTTGCCAGTGGTTCCGACCGCTGCGGTAAGGACATGTCGACTATCCCGAACTCCGAGCTTGGCTCTTATATCCGTAAGCGCATGGGCCTCGATGAAGGCACCAAGGTCGGCATTCGCGAACTGCTCGATTACGGTCGAACCTACGTCACCATCACCCGCACCTCTGAGGGTAACTACTATCTGGATTTCTCTCCCGAGACGGCGGAACCCGATGAGTTTGCGATGCAGACTCCAGAGATTGTCAACGAGTTTTCTCATGAAGACGAATAGCTCCCCTGGCTAGTGCCCTCAGATATGACGAAAGCCCCCTTGTGCCGGTTCTTAGTTGAACCGGGGCAAGGGGGCTTCGTCATATCAGCCTCGTTCTGTCAGCTCAGCCGGTGAGGTTAGCGCGGCTGGTAGGCGCGGGCACGCTCAGCGCGAGCACGGCGCGCCTCCGCATCCTGCAGGACCGGCACCAGCATACGCACCACCTGGCCCATACCGCGCAGCACCAAGTTCAGCCACAAACCCACAGACCACACCGCCGCCACACGCGGATGCCCCGTGCGCACCCACCGCACACCCAGAAAAGACAGCGAGTAATACAGCAGAAGCAGCAGCGACTCACGGAAGCGGTGCACCTGCCGAAGGATAGGGTTCTGAGGAAGCTTCATCATGCCTCCCAGTATACCCACCGGAACCCCTCGCCGGGGCTCCCCCGCACTACCCGTAATAGTCGCGAATCGTCACCGTCTTCAACCCGCGCCGATCCAACAACGCCCGAATACGGTCCAGCTCAGACACCACACCCCGATAATTCAAATGCCCAATCACAATATGCTGAGCCAACGCATACTTCTCCGCATAGGCATACACCTCAGCCGAAGAAATATTAGACGAATCCGCCAACGACCCGTACCACAGAACCGGGCGCGTAAAACCACACGACGCCGCAGCCGCCAACACGCGCGCATCATAATACCCGTACGGCGGGCGGAAGTACGGCTTCGAAGACACCCCAAACAGGCGCCTAATCTCCTCATCATTACGGGTCAACTCCTGAACAATCTGCTCATCCGTCAGGCTCGTCAACGCCGCATGACTATACGTATGGTTCGCAATCTGCAACTGGCCGCTCTTCACCAGCGGCAACAACAGGTCACGATGCTGCCTAAACGCCGGGTACTGACCGTTGATAAAGAAGGTGAGGCGCGTGCCGGTACGGTGTGCGAACTCCGCGTAGGCGCGTACCACCTCCGGGTCGGCGCCGTCATCGACCGTCCACGCAATGTACTTGCCCTCACCGGGCAGGCCGGTCTGCGGGCCGGTCCAGGCACGAGCTTCGGGAACCGGGTTCGACGAGGTCGCAGTCGCAGAAGCGGTCTTAGATGCCGCGGCGGTCGGGGATGCAGTACCCGTTGCGGAAGGGGCAGCCGCCGAGCTTGCCGAGGGGCTCGCCGAGGCGCTACCCGACGCACTACCGGACGGGTTGCTCGATGGGGTACAACCGGCGAGGCCAAGACCCAGCACACCGAAGCCCACCGCGCCCAGACCAAAGGTACCAACGTGTTGTAAGAGTTCCCGTCGCCCCATGGAGGCGCGGGCAGAGGCGCCCGATACCATGTGGTCAGTAACGGGGTTGACGATAGCGGATTGACGAGGAGCGATAGGTGTTTCTGGGTGTGGAACAGTGTTCATATTACGAGTGTATGATGAGACCACTGTTAGCTATCGAAAAATTCAAAATATTACTTAATGATTAACAACTGCGCCATTAAAGAACCTCTACGTACTTTCAGTCCCCTCACTCACCGAAGACCACGCTCAGCGCACTAAGCTACCCCCGCCAGGCAATCCAGGTACAGCTCCAGCTACAGCGCAAGGTGCAACTCTAGGTAAGTACAGCGAGGCCCCTCCCCCAGAACACGTTCACAACGCGCCCGGGAAAGGGGCCTCAATATATAAAGTTCACGCAATCGTACTGCCAAGTACGCAGATACGATCAAGTACGCGGAGAGAAACCTACTCAGTTTCCGAAGCTTCCGGCTGCTCCGCCTGAACGGAATCCAGCGCATTCAGCGCCTCCAGCGCTGCAGCCTCCGCCGCTTCTTCGGCGTCAGCCTCAGCCACACGCTCAACATCCGACTCAGCAGAAGTCACCGCCGCCGGGTTCGTCAGAACCTTCACACCCATGCTGCGCAGCGCATCCGTATTCGTGATCGTCTCGTCATTATCAATCAGGTACACCTTGTACCCATCATTCCGCAGGCGACGCATCAGCTCCAGGAGCATGCTCTGAGCAACCTCATCCACCGCGTACACGCGAGTCACATCCAGGGCAACCTTGGAACCCTCCATCGGGGATTCCACAATCTCACGAATCACGCGCTCCACACCCGCAAAACGGATACGGCCCTGCAACTGGATCAGGCGCATAGACTCATCGCCCGAACCGATTTGGTAGTTCGCGCGCAACGCCGAACGAGCCACGGTCGGCACGTTCATCACGTGCATGCCCATGTCATCCGAGAACTGCTCGAACAGCTCCACGCCGCGCACACTGTTACCGTGACCGTCCAGACGCGGCGAGAACGTCGCCACACCCAGCTGACCGGGCACCGCACCAATAATGCCGCCGCCCACGCCGCTCTTCGCCGGCACACCCACCTGGGTCGCCCAGTCACCCGCAGAGTTATACATGCCGCACGTGAACATGACGCTCAGCACCTGACGCACCACAGTCTTAGGAACCACCTGCTCACCCGTCACCGGATGCACACCATAGTTCGCCAAAGTCGCCGCCATCAGCGCCAAATCCTTAACCGTCACCATCAGCGAGCACTGGCGGGTATAACCCTGCACCGCCACAGTCGGGTCACCGGTCAGGATGCCGTGGCCGCGCAGCATGTGCGCAATCGCGTAGTTGCGGTGCGCGTGCTCCAGCTCAGACTCGTACACGCGCTCATTCACCGACAGGCGACGGCCCGCAAACGCAGACAAACCAGAAATGACGCGCTCCATGCGCTCGCCCTGAGTCGCGCCGGGAGGACCCACCAGCGAATGCGTGGTAATCGCGCCGGCGTTAATCATCGGGTTCAGCGGCTTGCCGGAGCCGTCCTCCAGGGACAGCTCGTTGAACGGCTCACCGGAAGGCTCCACGCCCACCTTCGCAAGCACGTCATCATAGCCGCGGTCCGCGAGCGCCAGGGCGTACACGAACGGCTTAGAAATCGACTGGATCGTGAACTCCACATCGGAGTCACCGGCGGCGTACTGCTCACCATCAACCATGGCGATAGACGCGGCGAGCTTGTCCGGGTCCACGGCGGCAAGTTCCGGAATGTAGTTTGCCAGCTCACCGGAGGTATCAGAAGCGACCGACTCGAGGGTCTCGGTCAGGTAAGTGGCAATAGGTGAATGCATAGTGTTCCGTATCTGCTGCTAATCGTGGTTGTTCTCGTCAAAAATTCCAGGATGCGCCCGCCCGCTGTTCCGTTTCAGCTATTCCGTTTCAGCTGGGCTGAGGCGCTCATCGTTGCAGGCTACCGCGGCTACCAAACTAAAGAGTCTGCCAGCGAGCCTGTCAAAGTGTGTGGGTGAGGAGCACCTTTTGCTCCCTAAAGAGTGTATCTTTTGCGTGTTGAAGCCACCAAATATAACGGTCACTTCTCCCCCGCTATCTCTGGTTCTGGTACCTGTTCTGGCTTGCTATTTCTGCTCTATCTACCGCGGCGGGCAGACCTGCCGGCGAAGCATGGGCAAAATCTACGCGAGGCAAAACCTACGCGAGGCAAAACCTGCGCGAGGCAAAACCTGCGCGAGCCAGCCTAGGGGTGGCGAACCGAGTCCGGCTCACGACCACCCAACTCGGCAGTCTCCAGCTGGAACGTCGAATGCTCCACCGACACCTCAAAATGGCCCGCCACGCACGAACGGATACGGTCCAAAATCGTCACCGCAGACCCGTCATGGAAGCACGAATCGGCAACCACCACGTGCGCGGTCACCACCGGCAGACCGGTCGCCACCATCGAGGCGTGCACATCGTGCACCTCTACAACGCCGTCAACGCGTAGCATGTGTTCACGCATCGCGTCCAAATCCAGGCCGTCCGGGGTGAACTCCATGAGCACCGCCGTGGTCTGCCTCATCAGACGCGCCGCACGCGGCACAATCAGTGCCGCAATGAACAGACCCGCAAGAGCGTCCGCCTGGTAGAAGCCGGTCAGCCAAATCACGATAGCCGCCACAATCACACCCAGCGAACCCAGGGCGTCATTGAGCACCTCCAGGAACGCGGCACGCATATTGAAGTTCGAGTTACGGCCCGAAGCCAGCACCGCAATACCAATAGCGTTCGCGACCAGGCCAACCACACCAAAGATCAGCAGTTCGGTACCGGGCACCTCCGGCGGAGCGAACAGGCGATGCACGCCCTCCACCGCCGTGTAGATACCCACCGCCAGCAGTAGCACTGACTGTCCGAGGGCGGCAAGCACCTCAATGCGGCGGAAACCCCACGTACGGCGGGACGTTGCCGGGCGCGTCATCAGCGAAGCCGCCGTGAGCGCCACCAGCAGTCCGGACGCGTCCGTAATGGCGTGCGCCGTATCGGTCAGCAGGGCAAGACTTCCCGTGACCAACGAACCAATCGCCTGCGCCAACACAATAACGACCGCCAAGCTGAACGCAATCAGCAGGCGCGGACGCATGGAGGCGGCGTCCTCAGGGCTCGGGGCATGCGAATGGTCGTGCCCATGATGATGCCCGTGGTGGCCGTGGTGGCCGTGGTGTGCGTGATGTGCGTGCGCTCCCATGCGCTTCTCCTCAACTATGAATTGCGTTGTTGATTATCGAGAGTTATCGGCAGATAGCAAAATCGCCCGATTCACAAGAACCGGGCGAAAAGCTCCTCAATCGAGGAAAACGTGGAGATAAGGGGACTCGAACCCCTGACCCCCTGCATGCCATGCAGGTGCGCTACCAGCTGCGCCATATCCCCATATTCTGTTAGTGACCTCAACGAGGCAACATGAATATATTACACACACCACGGACAACGATGCAAACCAGCGCACCCAAAAATCCAAAAAGTTCTGGGGCAACTGGGTAAGCAGAAGCGGCAACCGGGCAAGCAAAAACACCCTCGACACGCAGGTCAAACACGCCGAAAGGGGCGGACCCCGCGGCACCATACAGCGCCAGCAGAGCCCACCCCTCATCAGCTAAAAATCAAGCGGAAGCCTACGCCTCATCCTGAGCGGGAATGATGCGTGCAGCATCTTCCTCAGTCTCACCCTCGATGTCGAAGGGAGCCTCGTTCTCAACGCCCAGCTCAATACGCGGGGCCTCAGCCCACAGACGATCCAGAGCGTAGAACTCGCGGTCCTCCTCATGCTGAACATGCACGACAATATCGCCGAAGTCCAGCAGAATCCAACGACCCGAGGAACGACCCTCACGGCGGACCGGCTTCAGGTCAGCCTGCTCACGCAGAGCGTCCTCAACCTCATCCGCAACGGCGTTCACGAGGCGCTCATTGTGGGCAGAAACCACCAGGAAGCCATCAATCAGACCCATCGCGTCGGATGCATCCACAGCGAACAGGTTCGTTCCCTGCTTCTCCTCCGCAGCGCGGGCGGCAATGCGCAGAGCCTCAATCGAGGACTGTGCAGCAGTCATATTTTCCTTCCTTGCCGGCAGAACACCCGCCGGCAGCACCCGCAACAGGGGTGCATTGTTCACGGCCTACTTAGGGCCAAAAATCATAATCAGACCAACAACGACCAGGGCGAGCAACAGCACAATCCACAGCCACGCCAGGGAGGCCTTCTGCGCAGGCTGCAGAACCTCTTCAGCCTTCTCAACAGCGCTCTCAGAAGCAGACTCATCAGCTTCCTTCGAAGCCTCAGCAGAAGGCACCGGAGCAGACTTGGACTCAGCCGACTTCGACTCAGCGGACTTGGACTCGCCGTCTTCTGCGGCTTCCTCAGACTCTTCAGCGTCCTCGGTAACCTCTTCAACCAGAGCAGCCGACTCTTCGGGATCCTGACGATCCACCATGCGCTGCAGCAGCTCCTCCACCTCATCCGGGCTCAGAGCAACAGTCGGGTCGCCGTCCACCGAATCCACGGTATCCCCTGCGGAGGCGCTATCCAGCACGCTCAGGTCAAGACCCTGCGCGTTCACGGCGCTCACGCGGGTGGGTAGCTCGTCAGCAGACTCTTCAACCTCAGCAATCTCAACGGCTTCTTCCTCAATGGAAGCAACCTCGGTCTGCTCAGCCTCAACGTCAGAGCTGTCCAGCTCCTCAACTTTCGGCTCATCGCGCACCAAGTACTGGTGCAGCTCGGGTTCCGGCTTCTCCTCCTTGACCACGGCAATGACCGGGATCGAAGAAGTCATCGGGTTATCCACCGCGGAGGGGCTGGTCGCATCCACACGGTTCTGCGCGATCTCTTCGGGGCGCAGAATACGCAGGCTACTGGTCAGAGGAGCAGGCTCGTGCAGCTTCTCCTCATCGTTCGCTTCAGTGTCAATCTTGCCCTGAGCCGCCAGCGCCGCAAAACGACGCTGAACAGCCAGAACCTGCGGGTCAATAGCGTCCGTATAAATCACGGAGCCCATGTTCGCAACAGGCTTCGCGGGCTCACCGCGGCGGTTCGCACGCAGGTACTCGGCAACTTCTTCACGGTAACGGGCAAGACGGCGCGGACCCATCACCTTAGTAGGCGGCGGCACCTCAATGCCGTCCTCGGTCACGTACGTCTCGTAGAGGTACGCTTCGTCCTCGCTATAGGGCTTCGAACCCGTAGCTTCACTCATGTGTTCCCTCATTATTCGTCGATTGGGGTGCCTGCCCAGACTCATCCTTCACGCGGGGCAAGCCATCACGGTACGCCGTCAAGGCGTCCTTCTTGTACAGGCCGTACTTAGCAATGTACTGCACCACACCATCGGGCACCAGGTACCAGATGGGGGCATCTTCAGCTGCGCGGCGACGAATATCGGTCGAAGAAATCGCCATCGCAGGAATCTTCAGGGTCGTAATATGACGACCCTCTGCCAGCGGCGGATCCAGCTCATGATCGGGGCGGGTCACACCCACAAAAGTCGCCAAATCCCACAGCTTATGGGCATTGCGCCAGGTCATAATCTGGCTGATCGCGTCCGCACCGGTAATGAAGAATAGGTCAGCATCCGGGCGCAGGGCGCGCAGCTCGTTAAGCGTATCAAAGGTGTAGGTGGCGCCGCCACGGTCAATATCAATACGGCTCACCGTAAAACGAGGGTTCGACGCGGTCGCAATCACCGTCATCAGGTAACGATGCTCAGCGTCACTCACGTGCCGCTCCCCCACCTTCTGCCAGGGCTGACCGGTCGGAACGAAAACGACCTCATCCAGGTCGAACACGGCGGCAACTTCACTAGCCGCCACCAGGTGTCCGTGGTGAATCGGGTCAAAGGTTCCACCCATCACACCCAGACGCACCCGACCGGGAGTGCGCGGGGGAATCGATTCGGTGCTCGGGGCACCAAGATCAAGGTGAACAGGCTGGTCAGTCACAAATGCCGTCCTTGCTGGGGACAGAGACCGCACCACGGCAGCTTAAGGAGCCACCACAGGTGCGGATGCGGGCAGGTACACAGAAGGTACGCAACACCGAAAACGGTGCCCGCGTACATTCCCCTCTATGCTACCTGCTTACGGTCAAAAACACCGAAATGACGGGGGTGAGCTAAGCCGCCAGTGGAATACCCAGCCAGCACGCCCAACCACAAGTTCTCCACAGGCTCACCCGCGTGTTCCGACACGCACATCCGGTGCGAGCGGCAACCACAGAACACAAAAGAAAGCACCGCACACAAGAAAGCGCCGCGCACCGGAGCCAAACCCCGGTACGCGGCACCATTCACCGTCTAGAAAACAGCTGCCTAGGAAACAGCTGTCTAGGCAACAGCTAACGCTTCAGCTATTAGTCCTCGACGTTCGGCATGTCGATATTCTCGTCGACCTTGCCTTCCTTCAGCTTCTTGCGGTACTCAACCGACTCGGTCCACACGCCTGCAGCGCGCTCGGACTCCAGCTCGGCACGAGCCTCCGCCTTCGCGTCCATACGCTCCTTGTACTCCACACGCTTCTGCGCACGAGTCGGGCGAATAATCTCTTCCAGACGAGCGTCCGTACCACGCGGGGAGGACAGCAGCTCAGCGCCACCGACCATGGTCGGCTCCCAATCGAAGATCACCGAGTTGTCGTTCTCACCAATCACCACGGCGTCACCGGCACGAGCACCAGCCTTGAACAGCTCATCCTCAACGCCCAGGCGCGCCAGGCGGTCCGCCAGGTAGCCGACAGCCTCATCATTATTGAAGTCAGTCTGCTGAATCCAACGCTCAGGCTTCTCACCAATCACGCGGAACAGCGGCTCAAGGTTACGCTCCTCGCGGCGAATAGTGAACTCCTGCTTCTTCTTACCGCGGAAGCCCTTCGGGCGAACCACAGGAGCCTCAACAACCACGCGCTCCGCTTCCTTCTCGGCAGCGGCACGAGCCACACGGTCCTCCTCAACGAGCTGTGCCATCGCAAAGATCAGGGGCTTCAAACCCTCATGGGAAGCCGTCGAAATCTCGAAGACCTTGAAGCCCATCTCCTCAAACTCGGGGCGAACAAACTCAGCCAGCTCACGAGCCTCAGGAACGTCAATCTTATTGAGCACCACAATCTGCGGACGCTCATGCAGCGGCACGGTCACACCCGCAGTCGGGTCAACCTCATAGTTCTGTAGCTCGCCGCGAATCACCTCAAAGTCACTGATCGGGTCGCGGCCCGGCTCCAAAGTAGCGCAGTCAATCACGTGCACCAGAGCCGAAGAACGCTCCACATGGCGCAGGAAGCGGTGACCCAGACCGCGGCCCTCCGAAGCGCCCTCAATCAGACCCGGAACATCCGCGACGGTGTAGCGAACATCGCCCGCCTGCACCACGCCCAGGTTCGGGATCAAAGTGGTGAACGGGTAGTCAGCGATCTTCGGACGCGCCGCAGAAATCGCAGCAATCAACGAAGACTTACCCGCCGAGGGGTAACCCACCAGAGCCACATCCGCAATGGACTTGAGCTCCAGAACAATATCAGCTTCTTCACCGGGGGTGCCCAGCAGAGCAAAACCGGGAGCCTTACGCTTAGCCGAAGCCAACGCAGCGTTACCCAGACCACCCATACCGCCACGGGCAGCAACGTACTCGTCGCCCACACGCAGCAGGTCAGCCAAAACATTACCCTCGCGGTCCTTCACCACAGTACCCTGCGGCACGGTCAGAACCAGGTCCTCACCGTTAAAGCCGTGGTGCATATCGCCACGACCAATATCGCCATTCGGGGCGTGCTGGTGCGGGCTGTGGTGGTACTCCAGCAGGGTCGTGGTCTGGTTATCCACGCGCAGAATCACCGCGCCACCATTACCACCGTTACCGCCGTTAGGGCCGCCCAGGGGCTTAAACTTTTCACGTCGCACGGAGACGCAGCCGTTACCTCCGCGACCGCCAGATACATGCAAGACCACGCGGTCCACGAATTCTGCCACGGGTTCTCCTTATCTTGGAAAATCTTCACTTCGCCACCGCACGGCACACACCAATCATGCTGCGGATGCGGCGGCAGGCGCGACCGGGTTGGGGTGCGCCTCATCGTGGAGCCCAGCACAGGCGTCCACGGCATTCGAGGTCATAGCGAGAGGGGGTAGACTAACGCCTACCCCCTCTGCCCTAGCGGTGAGTATTACTCAGCTGCTGCCAGGATGTTAACGACCTTGCGGCCCTTGCGGGTACCGAATTCGACGGTGCCTGCTGCCAGAGCGAACAGGGTGTCGTCGCCACCGCGGCCAACGTTCAGGCCGGGGTGGAAGTGGGTGCCGCGCTGGCGAACGAGAATCTCGCCTGCGTTGACGGACTGGCCGCCGTAGCGCTTAACACCGAGGTACTGGGGGTTCGAGTCACGGCCGTTACGGGTGGAGCTTGCGCCCTTCTTGTGTGCCATTCTGTATTCCTACCTTAGGGTTTGAATTCCGGTCGTCTTAATTACGCGTTGATAGCGGTAATCTTGACGGTGGTCAGCTCGGCGCGGAAGCCCTGACGCTTCTTGTAACCGGTCTTGTTCTTGTACTTCTGAATAACGATCTTCGGACCGCGCAGGTCCTCAACCTTCTCAGCAACAACCTTGGCGGAAGCCAGGGACTTTGCATCAGCGGTGACCTTGTCACCGTCGACGAGCAGCAGCACGGGCAGCTCGATGGTGCTGCCGGGCTCGCCTGCAACACGGTCAAGGGTAACGAGGTCGCCTACGGAAACCTTCTCCTGGCGGCCGCCAGCGCGTACAATCGCGTATGCCACTATGGGACTCACTTTTCTCGACAACTTGCTTCTTGGATCTCACACGAATGAGCAACCTGCGCTTTCATTGCTGTGCGCCCTCCCCCGCCAGTCGAATGACCGCGAACAAGGAGGAACGGCCCGTGCGTTCCGGCGGGATTGCCCGCCGAAGCCAACACGCGAGGCTCACCGGTGGTGTCTCTCTCCCGCACGTTTCGACTCAGCCGAATACTCGACCACGCCGAAGACGATGCGGGTGGGAGCGGTGTCTCCCGCTGGCCCTGCGTCGATAGGGCTTCACTGAGATAAACACCAGTCCTTAAGGATACGGCATGATCTACGCGCCGCGCAATAGATAAATTTACGGATTATCCGCAGACACCACGTGATGCTCCTCTAATACTGCACCGCACTCTTAGTAGCGCCTTTAAAATGACGCAGCACACGCACAGAAAAAAATAGCCTCGGTAGGGAAGTTCCGGCTCGCCCTACCGAGGCTATCTCATATACACACACCATCGGAATTCCGATGATCGGAAGCTAAAGACTAATCGTCCTTACCTTCACGCTTAATGTCGGCAGCGGCAACGCCAATGCCGAACAAGACAGGGGCCGAAGCGTCATCAGCCACCGGAGCCACATCCGCAACAGAAGCGGAAGCAACCACGGAACCCTCAGCACGCTCGGAAGCGTCCACGGTCACGACCTGAGCACCGGCACCGGCGCTCGAAGCCGCACGGCGAGTGCGACGCTTACGCGGGGTCGAACCGGGCACCTGAGCCGCAGGCGTCTGATCCTCAACCGGAGCCTCAACCGCTGCGGGAGCTGCGCCCACCACACCGGTCACAGCCGGAGCACCAATCACGCCGGTCACAACCGGGCGAGACTCAGACTTCTCAATCTTATCAGCCTTTGCGGGTGCCTGCTCGGATGCCACGCTCTGCTCAGCTGCCTTCTCGGCGCGCTTCTCATCAGCGGCGCGACGAGCACGGCGGCGGGACGCACGCGGGGTCTCACGAACATCCTCAATGCGCAGGTCCTCACGCTCAACACGCTTGGACTCCTGAGCCTTCTGCACACCCGAGTTTACCTCAGCGGAGGTTGCCTCAGCGCCCTTCTGCTCAGCGTTCTGGCGCTTCGCCGAACGATCCTCGCGGCCCGAACGGAACGACTCACCCTCGGTACGGGCAAGACGGCCAGCCTTCTGAGAAGCACGAGCCTTCGCCTCACCAGCACGAATCGCCTCAAAACGATCCGAAGAGCGGCTAAAGCGCGGGTCGAGCTCCGGGTCAACGTGGTGCTCATCCTCCAGCGCACCCGCGCCGGAATCCTCCACAGCGGCAATATCCGCATCAGTCAGCTCGCGGCGCTGGCGGTTACGAGAAGACTTCTTCTCGCCGCGCTTAGACGAACGACGCTCCTCCGCACGCTCCTGATCAGAACGCTCCTCAGCAGAGTCCTTCGAGGAACCCTCAGCGGACTCTTCCACGCGGTCGAACGCGCTCGCCAGCTGCTCCAGGGAGAAACCGCCCTGCTCACCGATCCAGTTGCCCTCGGTGACCTCAGCGACCTTGTCCTCACGCTGAGCAACCTCCGCGTGGGCCTGCTCGCTGGCAGCCTCGGCAATACCCTGAATTTCCTGCTCAAGCGACAGCTCAGCGGTCTCCGCGCGGCGCGAACGCTTGCGACGCTTACGCTTCTTGCGGGTCGAAGCAGTCTCCTCCGAAGCTTCCTCACTGTGAGCGGATGCGGCAGCCACCGCAGCCATAGCGTTACGGCGCTCAGCCTTCTTCGACTCCAGAGCATCCTGCTTCTGCTGGTCACGAGAATCCTCGCGGGCAGCGGCACGGCTACGCTTACGGTCATTACGCTCATGGCGGTGAATGTAATCCGACGCGCCACCGCTACGACCGCTCAGCGGCTGATCGTGAACCACCAGGCCACGACCGGCGCAGTGCTCACAGGGCTCCGAGAAGACCTCAAGCAGACCGGTACCCAGGCGCTTACGGGTCATCTGAACCAGACCCAGCGAAGTCACCTCAGCCACCTGATGCTTGGTACGGTCACGGCCCAGGCACTCAATCAGGCGACGCAGAACCAGGTCACGGTTCGACTCAAGCACCATGTCAATGAAGTCAATGACGATAATGCCGCCGATATCGCGCAGACGCAGCTGACGGACAATCTCCTCAGCAGCTTCCAGGTTGTTCTTGGTGACAGTCTCTTCAAGGTTGCCGCCGCTACCGGTGAACTTACCGGTGTTCACATCCACCACGGTCATGGCTTCGGTACGGTCAATCACCAGCGAACCACCCGAAGGCAGGTACACCTTACGGTCCAGTGCCTTCGCCAGCTGCTCGTTGATGCGGTAGTGGTCGAAGAGGTCGTCATCGCCGTCCCACTGCTGCAGACGGGAAACCAGGTCCGGCGCCACGTACGTCACGTATGCCTCGATGGAATCCCACGCGTTCTCGCCCTGAACGATCATCGCGGTGAAGTCCTCGTTGAAGACGTCACGCACGGTCTTAATCATCAGGTCGGGCTCCTGGTAGAGCATCTCCGGAGCCAGCACCTTGCGGGAGTTAGCCTTCTCCTGAATCTCTTCCCACTGCGCACGCAGACGGTTAATGTCGTGGGTCAGCTCCTCCTCAGAAGCACCCTCCGCCGCGGTACGAACAATCACGCCAGCGCCCTCGGGCAGCTTGTCCTTCAGAATCTTCTTCAAGCGAGCACGCTCGGTGTCGGGCAGTTTGCGGGAAATACCGGTCATCGAACCACCCGGCACGTACACCAGGAAGCGACCGGGCAGGGAAACCTGGCTGGTCAGGCGGGCACCCTTGTGACCAATCGGGTCCTTGGTGACCTGCACCAGCACCGAATCGCCGGGCTTCAGGGCGTTCTCAATCTTGCGGGGCGCACCGTCCAGACCGGTAACATCCCAGTTGACCTCGCCCGCGTACAGCACAGCGTTGCGGCCGCGGCCAATGTCAACGAACGCGGCTTCCATAGACGGCAGAACGTTCTGAACCTTACCCAGGTACACGTTGCCAATCAGGGAATCCTGCTGGGTCTTAGACACGAAGTGCTCAGCCAGCACGCCGTCCTCAAGCACACCAATCTGGATGCGGCCGTCCTTCTGACGAACCAGCATCTGACGGTCCACGGACTCGCGGCGAGCCAGGAACTCAGCCTCGGTCACGATATGGCGGCGGCGACCCAGGGAACGGGACTCGCGGCGGCGCACACGCTTCGCCTCCAGGCGGGTAGAACCGCGCACACCGGTCACAGTGTTGGACGCGTGAGAGTCAGCCAGGCGCGGCGCACGCACCTTGGTGACGGTCTCAACGTCGTCATCAACGCCGCCCTCAATCTCAATATCTTCGGTACCGCGGCGACGGCGACGGCGACGGTGGCTCGTCACCTCAGCCTCAGCGGCAGCCTCCTCACGGCGGCGCTCCATGCGCTCCTTACGCTTCTGCTCCTCGGCAGCGGCGCGGCGTGCCTCACGCTCCAGCTTGGCGGCAACAGCGAGCTCGCTCAGCTCTTCCGGCTCGGGAGCCATGAACAGCGGCATCGCACCCATGGGGGTACGCGAGCGCAGCTCCTGCAGCTTTTCGCGCTGCAGGTCGCTAATGGTCTTTACGGGCTCGGGAGCTTCTGCGGGCTCCTCGGCGGCAGGTTCCTCAATTGCAGGTGCTTCAGCTACGGGCTCTGCCTCTGCGGAGTCAGCCTCAGTGTTCTCAGCCTGCTTCTCGGCAGTCTCAGTCTCCTCTGCCTCGGATTCAACCTCGGCTTCCGCTGCGGCCTCGCCCTCAACGAATTCAGCTTCGGCAGTCTCTTCTGCGGCTTCTTCGGTCTTTTCTGCCTTGGTCACCTTCTCGACCTTGGCAATCTCTTCGACCTTGGCGGTCTTCTCCACGGTCTCAGTCTTAGCAACCTTCTCAACCTTGGCGATCTCTTCAACCTTCGCGGTCTTCTCCTCAACAGCAGGCTCAGCCGCCTTTTTCTCAGCAGCCTCAAACAGGCTATCCAGAGTAGAAGCAACCTCGGTCTCAGACGCAGCGGGAGCGGCAACCTTCGGTGCCGGCGCGTGCTTAGCCTTAGCGTTACGCAGGTTGGTCAGGCCAGCCGCAATCGCCTCATCCAGGGGAACCTCAGGAGCCTTCTCCTTCTTCGGGCGACCCGGACGGCGGCGCTCAATACCCTGCTGGGCGTCAGAGCTCTCACGAACATTCTTACGCAGAGTTTCACGGGTCTCTGCAGAGGCGTTCTTCTCCTCCGCGAGGGCGTTCAGCGCCTCAAAAACCCCAAGTTCGACGTTCTTCTCGTCAGACATTAATCTTCTTTCGTTACACCCTGCTCCGCACCGCAAGGATTTTAACAGCGCGCATACAGCGCAAAGCCTAGTTGCTGTCACCGCGGCTCAAGCCTCACCCTACGGTGCGCGTTCATCGGCGCTACCGGGCACTATCTCGTTCAGTGCTTCTGCCGTAGGGGGCGAGCGGGCGGAACGCAGAGCGCGCCGCGACGGTCACAGCCACCTCGCTCTCGAGCACGGCACGCTCACACCCTTCCTGGGTGCCCTGCCGGTCTTCGGGTTTCTTCGCCGAGGCGGGCGGCCCGCGCGGTGCGACAGTTATGCTCCGCGGCTTATAGCCGGCGCTCTTCGGGTACTCTCCCTCGATGCGTTGGTGGGGATCTTTATGCGCGTGCGGGGCGCACAAGACACCGTGTTCCATTATACCCGGTAGAGAGTACCTCTAAGCCACCCCACCCATCCTATCTGGGCTCCACCTCCCGGCAGGATGCGCGGGCACATTACTACGGGCACCTTGCAGCAGGCACATTGCTGCGAGCACGCTGCGGCGGGCGCATGGCGGGTACAGCAAAGCCGGGCATGCCACTACGCACCACCCGGCTTCAAAAACTTTCAGAGGAGGGGCTAGTCCAGACCCAGCTCCGCATCGCGCGCCTCACGAGCCTGCTGAGCAAGCTTCGGGTCGGTCGGCAGGTACTCCGGACCGGAACCGGTCGCAAACGGAACACCCAGAATGAAAACAAACGGAGAAACCACCAGCAGAATCACCCACAGCAACGAGAAGTGACCGGCGGTCAGCAACAGCAGGGCAGTCAGAAAAATAACGGCAGCAGCGCCCATTGCGGCAATTCCGGCAGTCTTCACGGTTCTCCTCGAAGGGGTATCAAGAATCTAGTGTCCAGCAGAACGGCAGGCAGTCAACGCTGCGGGTGAAACCCGCGGACGGCTCCGGCTGACGCCGCTCAAGAATATACCTGACCATTATACGCACCCGCGCCGCCTCCCCGCTGACCGCCGCCGGCAAGGTTGCCGGCGCCTCCCCCACTACCCGGAACATTCTTCCCGGCACAATCTGCCCGCAGACACAGCAACGCCCCGGCACCAACAGGTACCGGGGCGTTGCGTGTTCGGGGTATCAACCCTCAAACCAAGCTCAGAGATGAACGCTTAGCGCATCATATTCACAATGACCTCAAAGAAGCGGATCACAATAATGCCGAAAATCAGGATCAGCCACAGGCTAATCGCAAACCACGACCAGCCGCGAGTGCTCTCACGCATCGACTGCGACGCCGGAATAACACCCGCCGAAATATTGCGGACCGTAGTCTTCACAAAAAGCGTGATGGTCATAACCCACACGATCATGCAGAACAGGCACAGGGCATTAATCTGGAACGTCGTCTGGTACCACAGCCACATGATGAACGCGGTTGCCGCAGCCAGACCAATGTTCATGCACACCCAGAACCACTTCTTAAACTGTGCGCCCGCCATGATCGCGGCACCGATAGTCACCACAATCGAGAAGCCCACCAGACCAATGAACGGGTTCGGGAAGCCGAACGCTTCCGCCTGTGGAGTGCGCATCACCGTGCCGCAGCTGAGCAGGGCGTTGATATCGCAGACCGTGGAGTGGCCGGCATCAATGTAAATCTGCAGGCGCTCATACACCAGAATCGCTGAAGAAATGAGTGCGATCAGGCCGGCGCCAACCAGCCAGAATCCGAGCTGTCGGTCTGAGTAGCCGCCCGGGGTTCCCGCGTGCCCGTGCTGCGCTTCTTTTGCAGCGTGGGTGGGCTCGGTAGTACTCGATGCGGCGGTACTCATACGACTCCTTTAGATAGTGTTTTACGGTGGTACTGTCCCAGCAGCACCGTCTTAAGCTCTGTAGTGTTGAGGGGTGCATGCAACCGTCAACGCGGCAGACGCCGGGGACAGCTGAGGAGGTGCCGGTTAGGTCCCTCAAGGGTGCGCCTCACCTCGTGCAGTAGCGGGTACGTATCGGCGCGGCATAGCCAGCACCCCGGAAGCGGTACCCCATTTATCCTAGCCTCTCACACCGCCAAATGGCACGCCATCAGCCTATATGTTCCGTTTTATGACGTGCTATTTTACACAGGTGGGCGCGTTTTCTGTGCACTTTCGGGGCATTTTCAGGGGCTCATTCCGGGCACTTTCGGGGCGTCTTGTTTATGACGTGCTATTTTACACAGGTGGGCGCGTTTTCTGGGCACTTTCGGGGCTCGTTCCGGGCGCTTTCGAGGTGTCTTCGGGAAGTCTTTAACGCGCGAAAACCCCCGGGAGGCGCCCGCAATTCAGCGGCGGGCGGAACCTTCCGAGGGTTTCAACGGGATATTTTCTAGGGCTTTATCCGGGGCATCACTTAGGGCGGTATTACCTAGGGCAGCGGGTGGGTGTACGACTCATCAAAGAACAGCTGCTCCAGCTCCACCGCGCGGCTAAAGAACTCGCGGGCACGCTGCGCATCCGACGGGCCCACACGGTTCAGTTCGCGGCGCAGGAAATCAACCAGCTCACGAAACTCCGGGTAGTCGTGAAGGCTAATCCACTCGTGGTGCACAAAAGATTCAGGACGCTTGGCGGGAGCCTTCGACGCCCAATCCAGGTACAGGCCCTCGCAAACCACCAGCACCGACAGGATCGCCGCGTAGCTGCCGCTAGCCGCCGCGTCGAGGAAGAGACGCTTGAAGCCGGTGGTCGCCTCCGTATCGGGCATGGAATCACGCTGATGCTCAGTCACGCCGAGAGTTTCAAAACAACGCAGGAAGTAGGTGTTCTCATCGCCCGCAATCTCGCCGGCAAACTGCGCCAAGCGCAGGCGACCCGCGAGAGTATCAGCGTTAGCAATCGCGCCACCAATCAGGGCGAGGAAGGTATCGAGGAAACGGTAGTCCTGCACCAGGTACCCCGCCATGACCTGCGGGGCGATCGAGCCGTCAAAAAGCTCAGCAACAAAGCGGTGATTCGTGGCGGAAAGCCAGGTGTCGAGGTTCTCCTGGCGCAGCGTCTCCGTGAACGAATCGGTGCCAATCAAATCGGTGAAGGGTGCGGGCATGATGGGTGCCTTTCACTATGTGGCATACCGTCGCTGGTATGCGTATGTGTGCGGGTGTGTTGGTGCGGCCTCAGGCGTTGGGGCCGGCGCCTCAGCGAATATAGCACCGTGACGCCAAGGCGTGCCCGGTTTTGCGCCCCGGTGCCCGCAAATTTTCGTTCTTTTCGATTTTTTGGGTGGGTGAGGGCGGATGATGCCGGTCAAATTCGGGCGATTGGGGTTAGGTGAGAGCCCATGGGAACACGTGAGAAATCATGCGTTCGAGTGGGAGTATGAGGGCAAAGGCATAAAAAGCGGGGGCACGAAAAAACGGGGTGCCACTCCCCCAGCCAATAAATACTAGAAATACTAGCCGGAGGGCGGCACCCCGCCTCATGTCTGTAACCTCAACAGACCGCTTTAGTTGTCCGAGTCTTCGTCATCACCGAAGAAATCATCGGTGTACGAATCGCCCAGCGGCAGACCCAGCGAATCCTCCAGCGAAGAACCCGCCGCAGACTCGCCACCCAGCTCAGCCATGATGCCGTCCAGCAGCTCATCCGGCTCAGCAGAGGCAGCCGCAGCCGCCGCGGCAGCCAGGGTCGCCGCAGAGGCGGCACCCGCAGAACCGGCGTACAGGCCAGCCTCGGCGGGCAGCTCATCCGGCAGCTCCTCAGCCTCAGCACCGGGGATCTTCGCCTGCTCATGCGCAGCGAGCAGGGTACGCGCCTCACCGATAACCGTAATCGAACCGGTAATCAGCACACCCGCCGACTCCTGCTCGAAGAGGGCGTTCTCCATGGCGGTGGCAATGGCCTCGTCCAGGTGCTCGAACACCTCAATCGAGTCTTCATCAATGCCCGCGTCCAGGGCGAGCTCATGCAGGCGCTCCGGTGCAATCGCACGCGGCGAATCCGACGCCGCCAGATACAGGCGGAACGTACCGTCGGAAGCGTCAACGTACTCTTCGCGCATGGTCTCGAACATGCCCAGCGCATCCTTCTCACCCAAAATACCGACCACGGCGTGCAGGTGCGAAAGCTTGAACGCCTCGGTCAGCGCGGCCGCGGAGGCGCGCACACCGTGCGGGTTGTGGCCAGCGTCCAGGATGGTCAGCGGCTCGGTACGCACCACCTCCAGACGGCCCGGCGAGCGCACCGTCTCAAACGCGGCACGCACGACGTCCTCGGGTAGCTGACGCTGACCGCCGAAGAATGCCTCCACGGCGGCGAGAGCCACCACGGCGTTCTGTGCCTGATGCGCACCGTGCAGGGACAGCGGAACATCCGGGTACTCGCCCGCCAGGCCGCGCAGGGTCAGCAGCTGACCGCCGACCGCAAGCTCACGGGAGACAACGCCGAACTCCACGCCCTCAAAGGCGAAGGATACTTCCTTCTCGCGGGCGGAGGCGAGCAGCACGTCCGCCGCTTCCGAGTCCTGTGCGGCAGAAACCAGGAAGCCGCCGGGCTTGATAATGCCGGACTTTTCGGTTGCAATCTCGGCGAGGGTTTCGCCGAGCATGTCGGTGTGGTCCAGACCAATCGGGGTGACCACGGAAACCACACCGTCGGCAACGTTCGTGGAGTCCCAGGTGCCGCCGATACCGACCTCGAGCACCACCACGTCCACCGGCTCGTCCGCGAAAATTGCGAAGGCGAGCACGGTAACGGACTCGAAGAAGGTCAGGGCGGGCTCGCCGCGGGAGGTCATCTCCGCGTCCACAATCTGCAGGTAGGGGGCGATTTCCTCCCAAATGCGCACGAAGGTGGCATCCGGTACGGGTGCGCCGTTAATGCAGATACGCTCGGTGACGCTTTCGAGGTGCGGGCTGGTAAAGCGGCCCACACGCAGGTCGTGGCCGAGCAGCAGCGCCTCAATCATGCGGGCGGTGCTGGTCTTGCCGTTCGTGCCGGTGATGTGGATGACCGGCGCGGCACGGTGCACGTCGCCGAGGATTTCGACGGCGCGCGCCACAGCGTCCAGGCGCGGCGCCATCTTGTTTTCGGGTGCTCGCGCCAGCAGTTCACTGTAGACCCGCTCCACGCCCTCGGGGTCGGGAATTGCGGGGTAATTCTTCTCGCTCATTGTTCTCCTCACTGGGATAGCCGGTCGGTGCCGGCAGGGGCCCACCGTGCGGCGGGATAACCGTGCGGCGGGATAGACGACGGGCCGCCCCGCCCGTGAAGGGGGCGGGACGGCCGTACGGTTCAGGCGTTTTATGCCTTGGCTACGCTAATGCTCAGCTCGGCTGCTTCGCTCAGCTGCAGGGACACGGCGAGGGTTTCGCCGGTCACCAGTGCTTCGTTGGTGCGCAGAGCTGCCAGAGTTTCCTCCGGTGCCGCGATGCTCAGGTTGATGCGGTCCGCAACGTTCAGGTCGGCGTCCTTACGTGCCTGCTGAATAGCGCGGATGGTATCGCGGGCGATACCCTCGGCAACCAGCTCGTCGGTCAGCTCAATGTTGAGGACAAGGAAGCCACCGGGCAGAACCGCAGCCGCAGTGTGCTCAGCACCCTCAGCGTCAGCGGCAACCACGGTTGCCAGCTCGTATTCGCCCTCTTCCAGGGCCAGGCCGCCGTCCAGAGCTGCCACGCCGACCAGGACGGTACCGTCCTCGGTCACGGCCCAGTCACCGGACTTGGATGCCTTAATGGCAACCTGCACCTGCTTGCCCAGGCGCGGACCTGCCGCACGTGCGTTGACCTTCAGCTGCTGGGAGATGCCGTAGTCGGCGGGGTCGACGGTGTCGGCGCTGACCAGCTCCACCTGGCGCAGGTTCAGCTCGTCCTCGACGATGTTCGCGAAGTACTCCGCGCCCTTCTCGCCGAAAGCGGTACCCAGCGCAGCGAACTGCTCGGGTGCGATCGCCACGGTCATCTTCTGCAGCGGCTGGCGCACGCGGATCTTCTTCTCCTTGCGCAGTGCCGAACCGGCGGAGCAGACCTCACGCACGGTCTGCATGAGAGCCAGCAGGTCGGACTCATCAGCGAAAGCGGATGCCTCGGGCCAGTCAGCCAGGTGCACGGAGCGTTCACCGGTGAGGCCGCGGTAGATTTCCTCGCTGCTGAGCGGCAGCAGGGATGCGGCAACCTTCGACACGGTCACCAGTGCGGTGTAGAGGGTGTCGAATGCGTCGGTGTCTTCGTTGAAGAAGCGCTCGCGGGAGCGGCGCACGTACCAGTTGGTCAGTGCGTCGGCGTACTGGCGCAGGGATTCGCAGGCGTTCCAGATGTCGTAGGAGTCCATCGCTGCGGTGACCTGCTCGATGAGTTCGCGGGTCTTGCCGAGGATGAAACGGTCCATCACGTGCTGCGAGTCGTACTTGAGCTTTGCGCTGTAGCCTTCACCGTTGTTGGCGGCGTTAGCGTACAGGGCGAAGAAGTGGTAGACGTTCCACAGCGGCAGCATGACCTGGCGAACACCCTCGCGGATGCCCTGCTCGGTCACGATCAGGTTGCCGCCACGCAGGATCGGGGAGGACATCAGGAACCAGCGCATTGCGTCGGAGCCGTCGCGGTCGAGGACCTCGGAGACGTCCGGGTAGTTACGCAGGGACTTGGACATCTTCTGACCGTCCGAGCCGAGCACGATACCGTGGCTGATGACGTTCTTGAACGCGGGGCGGTCGAAGAGCGCGGTCGCCAGTACGTGCAGCACGTAGAACCAGCCGCGGGTCTGACCGATGTACTCGACGATGAAATCTGCCGGGTAGTGGTTCTCGAACCATTCCTGGTTCTCGAAGGGGTAGTGCACCTGCGCGTAGGGCATGGAGCCGGAGTCGAACCAGACGTCGAGCACGTCTTCCACGCGGCGCATGGTGGACTTGCCGGTCGGGTCGTCCGGGTTCGGGCGGGTCAGCTCGTCAATGTACGGGCGGTGCAGGTCGGGTTCGCCGTCCTTGTTCAGGGGCAGGCGGCCGAAGTCTGCCTTGAGCTCTTCGAGGGAGCCGTACACGTCCATGCGCGGGTAGTTCGGGTCGTCCGAAACCCACACGGGGATCGGGGAGCCCCAGAAGCGGTTACGGGAGATGGACCAGTCGCGTGCGTTCTCAACCCACTTGCCGAACTGGCCGTACTTCACGTTTTCCGGGATCCAGTTGATCTGCTTGTTCAGCTCGTACATGCGGTCCTTGAAGTCGGTGACCTTCACGTACCAGGAGGTGATTGCACGGTAGATGAGCGGGGTACGGCAGCGCCAGCAGTGCGGGTAGGAGTGCACGTAGGACTTCTCGCGGATCAGCACATCGTCTGCCTTGAGAGCGTTGATGATGGTGCGGTTCGCGTCGAATGCCTGCACGCCTGCAATCTCAGCCAGGGCGGTGGAGCCGGAGGCGGTAGGCTCGGCGAAGAGGTTCAGGAACTTTGCGCCTTCGTCGAGGGAGAGGATCACGGGGATGCCGTAGCCTTCACAGACCTTCTGGTCGTCTTCACCGTAGGCGGGTGCCTGGTGGACGATGCCGGTACCGTCACCGGTGGTGACGTAGTCGGCGACGAGAATCTGCCAGGAGGTTTCGGTGCCCCACTTTTCGGCGTCTACGAAGTAGTCCCAGAGCGGGGTGTAGCGCACGTGCTCGAGCTGGGAGCCGGTGTAGCGTGCGGTGACGGCTACGTCTGCATCCTTTTCGGGCTGGTCGCCTTCGTAGCCGAGGTCCTTGGCGTAGGAGCCGAGCAGATCGGAGGCGATCAGGAAGGAGCGGCCCTCGAACTTGCCCGCGCCGGGTACGACGGAGTATTCAATCTCGGGTCCGACGGCGAGCGCCTGGTTGGTGGGCAGGGTCCAGGGGGTGGTGGTCCATGCGAGTGCTTCGACGCCGTCGAGTTCTGCGGCGACCTTCTCGTCAGCACCGAGGGCGGTGTCTGCGGTGAGGCGGAATGCGACGGTGACGGTCTGGTCCTGGCGGTCCTTGTACACGTCGTCGTCCATGCGCAGCTCGTGGTTGGAGAGGGGGGTCTCGTCCTTCCAGCAGTAGGGCAGCACGCGGAAGCCCTGGTAGGTCAGGCCCTTGTCGTAGAGGCGCTTGAACGCCCAGATGACGGACTCCATGTACTCGACGTTCAGGGTCTTGTAGTCGTTTTCGAAGTCGACCCAGCGTGCCTGGCGGGTGACGTACTTTTCCCACTCGTTGGTGTACTTGAGCACGGATGCGCGGGCAGCGTCGTTGAAGTTGTCGATGCCCATTTCGAGGATTTCGCGCTTGTCGGTCATGCCGAGCTGCTTCATTGCCTCGAGTTCTGCGGGCAGGCCGTGGGTGTCCCAGCCGAAGCGGCGTTCTACCTTGTGGCCGCGCTGGGTCTGGTAGCGTGCGACGAGGTCCTTGGCGTAGCCGGTGAGCAGGTGGCCGTAGTGGGGCAGGCCGTTAGCGAAGGGAGGGCCGTCGTAGAAGACGAATTCGTTTTCGCCGTTTTCGCCTGCGGGGCGGTTCTCGACGGATGCGGAGAAGGTGTTGTCCTTCTTCCAGTAGTCGAGGACTGCCTCTTCGAGTGCGGGGAACTTGGGCGATGCGGTGACGCCGCTTCCTGCGGCTTCGAAAGCGCTCGCCTTGGGGTAAACATGGGACATGTGTTTGTGCGCCCTTATCTGTTGTTCTCAACGCTGAGAGGTTGGGGCGACAGGGTACGTAGCACTCGTCGTCCGCACCGTTTCAGCGGGTGAGGATTGACATGACGGGTGCAAGGACGCCTGGGCATCACTGACCTGCCCGGGCTGTTCCGGGGGGCGGGATGCGGCGCGGTACCACCTTGCTTACTGATTTAACAGCTCAACGCACCGAACCCTCCCGGGGCTAGCGGGGTGTCGCGTGTCCGCGATACCTAGCCACCGGAAGAGCGGCGCGTTGGGCGGGTATCAGTCGCTTATTACAGCTATATCGGGCTTAACCGTCCGGTTCTACTGGGACTACATCTCTTCCGCTAAGACACCCTCGCCGCAGCGATTGGCGGGTGCCCGCAGGTGCGGTCCGTTCTTCCGAATTGCTCGCCGGTGATGGCCGGGTCGTTGCAAACACTAATAGTTTATGTGGCTTTTGTGCCTGTATGCAACCCCGCGGGGTGTGGGTTTGAACAGTACTATTCAGATGCGCCGATGCCGGGGACACAAAACAGAATGGTTCTTCGTTCGGCGATATTTAGAGCGAGTAGGGGGCTTAAGGGGTCTTGCCTCACCCCACGCTCGGGCGTGTTTAAGGATGTATGTTTTTACATTCCCCCAGTGTTGCTTTAAGTGGGTTTCGATTTTTTCGTGGGAGCCCATGGGATTGCAGTCAGTGCAACCACAAGATATGGGGTGAACACCGATGTAATTCCACTAGATATTCACCTCTGTACGTTTTCATCTCTTCAACACCCCGTGTGGGAACCGGTTTTTCTGAATGATTCAGCAATGCATAGCGGGTGAATAGAGTGCATATTTGGGAATTGTTGAGCGGGTTTCCCCTTATTGAATCGGGTATTTCTTCTGAACTACTGAAGGCCTCCTCGCATTCAGAAGGTTGAGCCAGTCCCTCTCCTCTCCCTCATCTTTTGCAAACACTGGGACGAGGCTCTTTCGTTTTTCAGGTCATAAATATGATTGAAATCACTTAATTTAACGTGCACACCACCTCTCGCCGAAGCACCCACCCCCATCAAATAGCCCCCATCAACAGAGCATGGTCGCAATACTTTACGGTGATTGATATCTTGAGTGATCCATAGACTCACAGAGATTACTAAGGTGTATTTTCGTGTATTTTGAATTCAAAATAGTCTAAAATGAATCGTGCAACACATCAATGACGATTCGATAGCATCTGCCCTCTCACCGGGGTGTGAACATAGCAGTCTCAACGATGAGTTCACCGCGTATCCGTTCGCTCTACCAGCAGCATGTACGCGCCCGAGGTCACTTCCGGATGTGGACTGAAACCGCGGCATTTGCCTGAAGTTTTACCCCCTTTCACGGCCTCACCCAACACGCCATACAACCACGCGCCCGCCGCCGGGTGCCCCGAGCCCACCTCGGGAATAATCAAGGAGTTCACCGATGCTCTCACCCTCTTCGAGCACCCGTTCCGCTGCTTCCCGCCTTATGAGCCGCCGCGCCCTACTGCTCGGTGGCGCGGCAACCCTCATGGCCGGTTGCGCCTCCGATATTCGCCCGCTGAGCGAAGAAGCAAAAGCTAAGGTAGGCTCCCCCACCCCTTCCGCGAGCGCGACCGCTTCTGTGTCTAGTTCACCGTCTGCTTCACAGTCTGCTTCGGCGACCGCATCAGCAAACGCTAAGAGCAGCTCATCCAGCGCGGCACGCGTACCCGTATCTGAGGATGCACTCGTTGAGGGTTGGGAAAAGTACCCCGGTCCCCTGAAGCTGACCGGCGAATACATGGGCGAGTACCAGCCCGCAACGGATTCTTCCCCTGCGAAGAACGTACCTAAGCCCCTCAAGACCGTTCCGCACCGTGAAGAACCGACCTTCCAGGGCGCCTACGAGACGTTGCGTGCCTACTACAGTGCTCAGATCACCGCGCTCAAGGATGGCCACTATGCAGATCAGGCGATTGAGCTGACCTACCCGGCAGACAAGAGCGCCATCGACGAGGTTAAAGCAGTCAAGGAACTGTATGAGCAGAACGGCTGGTACATGGACTTCACGTGCAGCATTTCCATGCGGAATACGGAGCCTCGAACTGCCCTGAAGAACGGTGACGGCTACGTAGAAATCATGATGGACGCCAAGTATTCTGCCACCGCCATCCATCAGCCGGACGGCACCGAACGCAAGATACCGGCGATTACTCAGGTAGCCATTCCGCACGTGATGCTCTACACCGAGGGTAAGTGGTGGCGAATCGGCAACGATTATCTGAACGAGCGTCTGAATGGCGGCAAGGGCTCTTCCGACTCTTCTAGTTCCGCTGGTTCCAGTTCCGCAGATTCTAGCGGTTCTTCGTCCTCGGGTCGCGGCTCCACTAAGGTCTAAATCCGCAGGGGTCTAATACCCTAGTCGAGAGCAGCCCGTCTCATCAATTCCATATGCACTAGCCCAAAGTCGAGGAGGCGCACTCCCCTGCACCTCACCGACTTTGGGTTATTGCGTCTTAAAGACAATGTTCAGGGTTTTTTGACGAAGTTTTAAAACCAGTCTTCTATAGTAAGAAGTGGATACTTCATACCGCCGCAGTTCACGCTCCGGCACACTCGTATCCCGGTACCCCCCCCCCTGTACCGCACACCATACAAAAACGATGAGGCGGATCCTTTCGTACGCATCACAGCGTTGTGAAGCGAGCTACCTCGATCAACCACTTTCAGGAGATACCATGTCCTTCCGGCCGAGTGCACACACCAGCTTCTCTGCTAACGACCGAAACGGATTGACCCGCCGCACCGTTCTTTTTGGCGGTCTGACCGCCGGTGCTTTGGCTCTAGCAGGATGCGCCTTTAACAAGGATATTCGCCCCACCGGTAGCGGCGACACTTTCTCCGGCTCCCCGAGCGCCTCCGCCTCCCCCTCTGCGTCGGCTTCGCCTTCTGAGTCTGTCTCGGCTTCAGCATCCGCTTCGTCTTCGTCCTCGTCAAGCCGTAACAGCGCGAAGATTATTCCGTCCGACGAGTTCTTGAAGGACTATAAGAAGTACATTGGCGACGTCAAGTACGAGTACAAGCCCGCCATTGCGCACTATGTTGAGCCGACCGACACCTCCCCCGCGAAGAACGTCCCGATCCCGGTCATTGATACGGTGGCTCAGCGTACCGTCTCCCTCGAGGGCGCCTACAAGACTCTGGCTGCTTACCAGAGCGCGTACATTGCCGCGATGTACAACGGCGACCTGCAGTACCTCAAGGGTCTGGTCCACGGCGCTGACAGCGGTCTGGTCAACAACCTGAAGGCTATTGCTAAGCTCTACGCTGCGGGCGGTTGGACTAAGGACTATGAGAGCAAGCTGAGCATCCGTGACGATCTCGATGCGAAGGCTCTTGCCTCTTCCGATTTGGCTGTTGTGGCGTTCCCCTGCCGGGACGTCGTCAAGGAATACACCATCTACCAGAAGGGCACGGGTGAGCCTCAGAAGGCAAGCACCCTGGATGTCGTGATTTACGTGGTGTACGCCGAGGGCAAGTGGCGCGTGACCAGCCGCGAGTACTTTGTGTCGGAGTACAGCGACCGATTCCGCAAGGTCTTTGAGGGCCCCTCCTCATCGGCTTCGGCAAGCAAGTCCAGCGGTGGCGGCTCCGGCAGCTCCGGTGGCTCTAGCTCCGGTAGCAGTAGCGACTTCAAGGTCTAGGCTCTGAGATTCTAAGCTCCAAGATTAGGATTTGAGCGCAGCACCCCTGACGAAAGCGGGGCGGGTATCAACTGATACCCGCCCCGCTTTCATATGTTTTTGTGCCGCGGCGTTCCGGCACAGCAACAGCCCCGCCCCTTGGCAACTAGGAAAACCAAGGATGCGGGGCCGTGCAATACTATCTGGCGCACCGCCTCTAGGAGGTGGAACGCTCACGCAGACGCTCGTGAACCTCGCTCACAAAGCGGTTCTGATTATCGCGAGCATAATGCACGACCTCACCGATGACGGTAATAGCCGGCGCCTTAACCGATGCGCAATCTACCTGAGCGTTCTCAAGGGTCGTGACAGTCACGCGCTCCTTCTCAGAGAAACCGTTCTCAATGGTTGCCAGCGGCGTGTCAGCCTCAATCCCACGAGAGAGCAGAGACGCCACCGTATCGGGCAGGGTACGAACGCCCATCAGCAGCACCACGGTGCCCTGGGCACGCAGGGTCGCCTCAACCGCCGACACTTCGGTCTCCGACAGGCCGGAGTGACCAGAAATGACGGTGAAAATCGAGGACACCTTACGCAGGGTCACCGGAATCGCCGCACGCGCAGGAACCGCAATGGCGCTGGTAATGCCGGGGATAACCTCAGCCTCCAGGCCTGCGGCGATGCACGCATCCAGCTCTTCAGCGCCGCGACCGTACACGTACGGGTCGCCACCCTTCAAACGCACCACGGTCTTACCCGAAAGCGCGTAATCAATCATGAGCTGCTGAATGCGGGACTGCGGAACAGCGTGCTTGCCGGGAACCTTGCCCACATCAACAATGAGGGCGTTCGGCGCGTACTCACCATACTCCTGCGGGGCGAGGTGATCCAGAAGGACCACGTCCGCCTCACTCAGGGCACGTGCCGCACGCAGGGTCAGCAGGTCAGCGGCACCGGGGCCGCCACCCACAATGTAGACCTTGCCGGGGTTCTCAGCAGGCTCGCCGGGCAGAAGAATGCCGCGTTCCGTCACGCTATCGTCCAGGGTGTGCCCGGGCGCCCCGCCCGCGAGGATTTCGTCAATAGTGGCGAACTCGCGGGGCGGGAACGGAGGAATCTTCGGGCACATACTACGCTGCCGGGACCGGGTTGAGGTCACTGGGCTTGCCCACGGGAATCTTGGCACCGGTCAGCAGGACGGTGTTGGACTCGCCAGCTTCTGCCGCCGCAATTTCCTCGGGGGTTGCGGGGCGAATCTGCTCGCGCTCCAGCACATACAGGTGCGAACCCTCGTCGCTGCCGTTGGGCTCGTTGATGAAGGCGCGGAAGCGGCGCAGACGGCGCTCGTCGCGCAGGGTTGCTGCCCACTCGTCCTCGTAGGAGTCAACGTGACGCTGCATGTCGCGCTCCAGGTCCTCGCACACGCCCAGGGAGTCCTCAATGAGGACGGACTGCAGGTGTGCCAGACCGTCGCCGTGCTCCTCATCCAGATCCTCGAGCCAGCGAGCGGTACGCTGCAGCTTGTCTGCGGTACGGATGTAGTACATCAGGTAGCGGTCAATGTAGCGGATGATGTCCTCGCTGGAGGCGTCCTTGACGAAGAGGCGACCGTGAGCGGGGTTTGCACCACCGTTACCGCCCAGGTACAGGTTCCAGCCGTTGGTGGTTGCAATCAGACCAACGTCCTTGCCCTGTGCCTCAGCACATTCACGGTTACAACCGGAAACGCCGAACTTGAACTTGTGCGGGGAACGCAGACCGCGGTAACGGTTCTCCAGCTGGATTGCCATGCCGGTAGAGTCCTGAACACCGAAGCGGCACCAGGTCGAACCCATGCAGGACTTCACGTTACGCAGGGACTTACCGTATGCCTGACCGGATTCGAAGCCGGCATCCACCAGGCGCTCCCAAATGTAGGGCAGCTGCTCCAGGCGAGCACCGAACATACCGATACGCTGCGCACCGGTAATCTTCACATACAGACCGAACTCTTCAGCGACCTCTGCGATGACGCCCAGCTTCTTAGCGGGAATCTCACCTGCAGGAATACGCGGAACGACGGAGTAGGTACCGTTCTTCTGCATGTTCGCCAGTGCGCGGTCGTTGGTCTCCTGAATACCACCGCGGCCTGCGTCCAGGACGTAGGAGTTGCGGAAGGAGGAGAGAATCGACGCAACGGTCGGCTTACAGATTGCACAGCCGTCGCCACCGCGGCCGAAGCGTGCCAGAACGGAGTCAAAGTCGTCCAGGTTGGTCAGGCGCACAGCCTCAGCCAGCTCCGCACGGGAGAAGTCGAAGTGCTCACACAGTGCCTTGGAGACGGTCAGACCCATCTTCTTCATCTGCTGTTCCAGAGTCTTCTGCAGCATCGGAACACAGGAACCACACTGGGTACCCGCGGTGGTGCAGGACTTCAGGGATGCAACATCGTGGTTGCCGTCAACGATAGCCTCGCGGACAGCACCGAAGCTGATGTTGTTGCAGGAACACAGGATTGCGTCGTCGGGCAGTTCGGTGTCGGGGATGCCGTCGCCGCCGCCAGCTGCGGTCAGGTAAACGTTCGGTTCAGCGGGCAGTTCGCGGCCGAGCAGGGGCTTAAGGGAGTCGAAGGGAGCGGTGTCACCGACGAACACGCCACCGAGCAGGGTCTTTGCGTCGCCGCTAGTCACGATCTTCTGGTACATGCCGCGTGCGGGGTCTGCGAACAGAACCTCGAGGCAACCCTCGGTGGTGCCGCGGCGGTCACCGAAGCCAGCCACCTGAACGCCGGAGAACTTCAGCTTGGTTGCGATGTCGAACTCTTCAACCTGAGCTTCTTCGTTGTCGTTGAGCAGGTTAGCTGCCACAGCATCAGCCATAGCGTTAGCCGGTGCGACCAGACCCCAGGTGCGGCCCAGCACGCAGGCGACCTCACCGATAGCCCAAATGTGCTCGTCGGAGGAGTGGCATGCGTCGTTGACGAGAATACCGCCGCGCTCGCCCAGTGCCAGGTCGGCGTCGCGTGCCAGCTCGTCGTTGGGGCGAATACCGGCACCGAAGACCACCATGTCGGCGGGCAGGGTGCGGATTTCTGCATCCTCAGAGGGAGAATCTGCGATGGAGACGGAGACGACGTTGCCGTCAGCATCCTTGTTGATGCCGGAGATGTACACGCCGGTCTCAATCTCAATGCCGGTTGCCTTAATCTGGGCGTTCACGGCGTAACCGCCACCCTGGTCAACCTCAACGGAAAGCAGCCAGGGAGCCACATCCAGGATGGTGGGCTCTGCGCCCAGGTCCTTCAGACCCTCAGCTGCTTCGAGGCCGAGCAGACCGCCACCGACGACAATACCGCGGGGTGCGCGGCCGAGGGTGTCCTGCAGGCGGTTAACCTCGGAGACCATGTTCTTCACGTCGTCAATGGTGCGGAAGACGTGTGCGGCGTCCGAGTTAAGAATGGGGATACGAACCGCGCGGGAACCGGTCGCGAAGACCAGCACGTCGTAGGGGTACTCGTTGCCCTCGGTGTCGGTGACGACGCGGCGGGTGCGGTCAAGCTTCTCTGCGTGGCAGTTGTTGACCAGGTTGATGTTCTCTGCATTCCAGAGTTCGGGGTCACCGAGGGTCAGGTCCTTCTCGGTGTCCTTGAAAATCTTCTCGATAGCAACGCGGTCGTAGGGGATGTAGGGCTCATCGTTGAGGACGGTGATGGTGTCCGCTGCGCGACCGGCAGCTTCAGCGCCTTCGTGGTACGCGCGTACAAAACGCCACGCAGCGGGGCCTGCGCCGACAACGAGAATGTTGCGGGGGGTGTGCGACATGGATTTTCCTTCCTAGTTGTAATGCAGGTAGTTCATGGCACTTATCTACCCTCAGTGTGCGGCTGGATCGTGCCCGGTATTGGAACTCCTAGTTTCCGTACCGTTGGGCTCGTACCTGATGCGTACCGAGTAGTTGAAGCGCCCGCTTCTTTAGAATGCATCTGAAAATTACGAAACATTTTTGTGTGGGATTATGTTGTTTTCTTCAGGCAGTCAAAAGGCGTTTTAAACTACGACTTTTATCGTACACTCTAGCGCGGGGTCGAAGCATCGAAAATCCGTATTTTTTGGGAAAATTTTCCAAAAAATCCGCGGAATACCGGGCTGGAATAGGGTATTCTTACCTTATCTAAACCTAATTTAGGTAAGGCTAATCTATGAAATTTGAGATCATCTTTTAGGGTAAAAATAACCTTTAGCACCCTCCGCGTGCCCCATTTCCAAATGTGGGTTTCATAAGGTAAACTCCAAACAAAGAACACACGAACCGCTATTGTGTCCTGCACCCCGCGCGGCGCAGACCACCACTTCGAAAGGAAACCCCCATGGCTGAGAACTGGGTACGCATCTGCGCTGAATCTGACCTCGAAGAAAACTGGGGCGAAGTCGCCCTGGTCGACGGCTACCAGTACGCCATCTACAAGACCAAGCACGGCATCTTCGCCGGCGACCACCTCGACCCGCACAGCCAGGCACTGGTCCTCGCACGCGGTATCGTCGGCGAGAAGAACGGCAACCCCACCATCACCTCCCCCCTCTACAAGGAGGTCTACGACCTGACCACCGGCGAGTGCGTCTCCGACCCCTCCTACTCCATCAAGGTCTACCCCGTAGAGGTCCGCGACGGCGACGTCTACCTCAAGACCGCCTAAACGCTCAACACTTCTCACTCAAAGACAGCAACACAAAAAACCTCGGGACGTAACAGTCCCGAGGTTTTTTGTATGGGTTTTCAGAAGCCCCTCATCAGGTGGTGTGAGCAGCGAGCACACTAGCCTGACTAGGTCATCTAGGCGGCGTCCAGCTGGGCGATAGCCGCATCCATGCGGTCAATAAAGCACTCCGCCACCACGGCAGCAGAAGCACCACCCTGCGCGTTCACCAGCGGCGCGGCAACCTTCACCGGCACACCGGTCGACTCAGCATCACGGCGCATCTTACCGGAGAAGAAACCCTCCGCCAGCAGGTAGGTCGCGGCAAACTTAGGCTGATGTTCGGCAACAACCTCGTGGAACTTCGGATCAATCGCGGCAATAAAGCCGTGATGTACCGGAGCGTTCAGCTCGTCAGCCAGCAGCTCAGCGGCACGGCTCATGTCCGCACGACCATCAGCACGAGAAGAACCCGCAGCACCCTGCACAACAGGGCCGTCACCGGGAGTCCAACCAGCCTCTTCCAGGCGGGCACGGGTCAGTGCGGCAAGGCGCGCATCCGGGCCCAGAGACTCGCCAATACTAATACGCTCAATACCGCTATTGCGTGCGGCACGACGCAAATCCACCTGAGTGTGGAAGCCGGTCGACAGCAGAATCGGCACGATCACGCAGGGCTCATCATTGGGCAGAGAGGCTGCGGCATCATCAACGCTGGGAGATTCCACATCCACATATGCGGCGTGGACACGGTACTCCACACCGTCATTACGCTGGGCAAGCAGGAACTTGATCTGCTCACGAATCAGCGTGATAGCTTCACGACCGGCGACCGAGTCAGTGCCGTGCGAAGTTGCGATTACATTCAGAATAGTCATATTTCCATTGTATGAAAGGAACACCCCGCTCCCCCACTCATGAACACGAGTGGCGAAGCGGGGTGTTGCACGAAGGCTAAATTTTAGCTCTTGCGGCGGCGAGCCACGACCAGTGCGGTACCCGCAGCCAGGGTGATAGCACCAGCTGCTGCGGCGAACATAGCGCCGGATGCGCCGGTCTGTGCCAGCTTCGAGGAGGAGCTACCGGAGGTCGAGGAACCACCTGCGGAAGAACCACCGTTAGAGGAGCCGCCATTGGAGCCGCTCACACCCAAGTTGTCGGAGGTGCCGGAACCTGCGTCAGAACCGCCGTTGGAGCCGCCCTTGTGGCCGGCTGCGTTCTGGTCGGCGGTGCTGCTCTCAGAAGCAGAAGCGCTCGCGGATGCAGACTCGCTCGCGGAAGCACTCGCGGACGCGGATGCACTCGCAGATGCAGACTCGCTAGCCGATGCGGTCACCGAAGCGCTACTGGAGCTGCTTGCGGAGCTCGATGCACTCGCAGAAGCGCTCGAAGAAGCAGACGCGCTAGCGGACGCCGATGCAGACGCGCTCACCGAGGGGGTCACGGCGGGAATGCTCGGAACCGCGGTCGGGGAAGCGCTCACCGATGCGCTCGGAGTTGCAGAAGGTGCTACAGAAGGTGCCACGGATGCGGTCGGCAGAGACGGCGAGGTGGGCTCCTCCGAAGGCACTGCGGTGGGTTCTGCAGTCTTGGTGGGCTCAACGGTTGCGGAAGGCTCCATAGTCGGCTCTGCAGAAGGTTCTGCGGTCACGCTAGGCTCTGCAGTTGCCGAGGGCTCGACGGTCGGCTCAGCAGTTGCAGAGGGAACCTCGGTCGGTGCCACGGTCGGTTCTGCAGTCTTGCTAGGCTCTGCAGTCGGTGCCACGGTGGGCGCGACAGTCGGCTCAGCAGACTTAGTGGGCTCTGCGGTCGGTGCCTCGGTCGGAGCAACAGTCGGCTCCGCAGTGACGGTAGGCTCAGCAGAAGGCGCGGCAGTCGGCTCAGCAGTCGGTGCCACGGTCGGAGCTACGGTGGGAGCAACGGTCGGCTCAGCAGACTTAGTGGGCTCGGGTGCCGGGGTCTGTTCCGGTGCCGAGTTCGCTGCCAGGCGGTTCAGCCACAGCTGATCCTCGTAGGTGTTCGGGTTCTCGAAGCTGGTCGGGTAGATAATATCGCCGTTAGGCAGCTCGAGAGCGTTGTAGCCGCCGCTCTTGTCGGTCTTGCGCATCGAGGAGAGAACCACCTCGTTCACCTTGTTCAGGGTCTCGTCCATGAACACCAGGCGGGAGCCGGATGCGTCCACCACAACCACGTTGCCCGCACGGGTCAGGAACATGGTGGCAACCTCGGTCTTCTCGAAGCCCTCAAGAGTTGCGGACTCGCGGACCACGCTGAAAGTGCCGTTCTCGTACTTGAGGATCTGCACCTTACCGCCGTACCAGTTGTTCCAACGGTAAATGTAGCCCTTGGGGCTGACCAGGGTCGAGGGCAGGGCGGTGTCGTAGCCTGCGGGTGAAGAGTTCGGCACCAGGGACACGCCGTTGCTGCTCATGTGCAGCAGGTGACCCTTCTGAACCGCCTTTTCGCCGGCCGCATCGTAGATGGAAGTCGACGGCGCGTACACGAAGCTGCCGTCGGGCAGCGGTGCGAGGGTCACGGTGTTGTTGGAGAACGAGTCGCCGTAGTACTCGTCGAGCGAGTATGCGTTCACAACCTGCGGGTCGATAGAGTCGGGCTTCGGCAGAGCCTGCGAGGTTGCCTTGCCGGATGCGTCAATGATGGTGAGCTTGCCGCCGCCCTGGCCGTCAATGCTGACGATACCCCAGGTGTTGTTGGCGGGGTTGTAGCCGATTGCCTTGACGGTGGTGGTGCCGAGGTCTGCGTTGGAGTAGGTGCCGGAGGAGACGAGCTTACCTTCAGCGGTTACGGTGTACAGCTCGGGCTTGTTGGTCTCGCTGTTGATGACGAGCATGCGGTTGCCGTCAGCATCCACGGCGAAAACGCCCTTGTTGGCCTTCAGTACGCCGGTGTCGGTCATCTTCAGGTTGGAGCTGGTCAGCACGGTGTAGGTGGTGTCGCCGCCGAAGCTCGGGGGTGCCACGTGCACGATGTGGTTCTGGCCCAGACGTGCGGTGTTCTGGGGCAGGTTCACGCCCGCACCGGTGTTGTAGGACTCAGCGACGCTGTAGGCGCTCTTGGGGGTGTTAGCTGCGCTACCGTTGTAGGAGATGCTCAGCGGGTCGAGGCTGGCGCCTTCGTTGTAGAAGTCGGAGAAGGCGTGGTTACCGTCGGCGGTCAGGTTCGCGGAGATGCCGCTGATGCTGACCACACCGTCCTTCTCGCTCTGCTTGGCGGTGCCGGTGCTCAGGGTCGCCATCTTGACTTCCATGGGGCCCTCGAACTTGCCGGAGGCGTAGTTCTTGGTGCGCACGGTCATGTAGAGGGAGCCGGTGCCGTCCGCGAGGTTCAGTTCCACGCGGGGGTTGGAGAAGGTGAGGTTCAGGGCGCAGCCGGTTTCGGGGTCCTGACCTTCGGCGCAGTGGCCGGTGAACCAGAGGCGGCCGGCAGCCTGCAGGGTGACCTGCTTACCGTCTTCAGAGACGGTGGTGGAGGTCGGGGTGAATGTGAACTGCTTTGCAGCTGCGTCCCAGGCTGCGCCGTCGGTCATTTCGCGGGGCATACCGTTGTAGGACAGGAAGGAGGCGCGCACGCCCCATCCGAAGGAGGCGCCGGCGGTTGCCTGGTCGCCTGCAGCGACGTTCTGTGCGGCAACGTTCTGGGCAGCGATATTAATGTTCTCGGCGAGAACGGGTGCCAGGGGCAGAGCAACAGCGCCAGCAACGGCGAGGGCGCAGGCTCCCTTGGAGAGGCGGGTGCCAGATGTGAAAATCTTCATTGGTGTGTATCCATACTATCGACACTGTTAGGACAGGCTTACTATATCGATAGCGTGAGTATTTCTCAACATCAGGTTCCAAGAAACCGTTTTGTGACAAACCACCCCACAGCACACTGACAGGGCAATAAACCCACCCCGCACCAGCACACCTCAACAGGCAACAGGGGCCGCTACTCCCCCACCCCCTACGCGACTAATCCTTCTTCGAAGCATGCATACGTGACATACCCAAAGCACCCAGAATCAGACCGCCACCCAGGGTCACCAAAATCGGCAGAAGCGGCGAACTCTTATCCATGTTGCGGGTAATCTGCGCCTCCGTTGCCTTCACACCATTCGGCGATCCGGGATCAGTACGAACCTGAGAGGAAGAACCGTTCAGAATCGCGGCACGGCGAGACTGAGCCGCCGAATCGGTACCCGAGGGCAAATTAGACTCGGGGGTCGCCACCTCAACAGGCTGCGCCTCCCCGGTGCGGTACCCCAGCGCCGAGGAAGACGCGGTGGCAGGGCTACCGGCAGCGCGCGGAACAGAAATCGTGGCGTCATTAGTACCCGGAGCCATGGCGGTATCAGCCTGAATACCGCGGGTCTTAGACTTAGAACCCGCAGCGGGTGCATCCGCAGTCTCAGAGGCAGACGCGGAAGGTACAGTAACCGGCTTCTCCTCGTTCACAGACGAAGAATTGGACGATGATCCACCGCCCTCAGAGGACGCCTGAGTCACCGTAAAACGCACCGTGTTGAGCTGAAGGTTACCGTCACCGGCAGCGTCAAAAGCCGCCACCAGGTACGTCTTACCGATCTGTAGGGACGCACCGGGCGCACCAATCACAGCCTCGAACGCACCCGCAGAAATAGATTCCGGGCCAACGTGCACAATGGCGAGCGCATCGCCCACGGTGTTGCCGTTGGAGTCGATTTCCATGACGATCAGGTCGTAACCCTTGTCATTCTGGGGGAAGTTCGTGGCACGGACCGTGACAGGCTTCGTATCATCCTGAGAGTCACCCTGCGAATCCTGAATAGACATGTGCGCCTTGCCCTTGCGCTGATTCATCGGGTCATACACGCTATTGTCTTCTGAGATAACGTACTGGCCAGAATCCTTGTTCTGCAGGTTGTCTACGGTACGGCGAACCGTGTCACCGTTCGTATCGGTGGACGACGTAGCGGTCGGCGAAGGCAGGTTTACCGCCTCGGGACTTGGGGTGGCACTTGCCTCAGCGGTTTCTGCCTCTTCACGCTCAATGTCGACCGGCGGTTCAGTAGGCTTTGCCTTACCGTTGCGCGGGTCAGCGGCCTCAACCAGGCGGTTCCCCCGCTCGGTGACAAAGAATTCGTAGGAGACACCGTGCGCGGTATCCTCCAGAACAATCACGTACACGACGTTAGAGTCCGTCGCCGGGCTCATCAGGAGGCGAAACTCCCCCTCCTTGGTCCCCTCAGCTAGGGTCGGGCTTTCCAGGACGGAGCCACCGTACTCACCGGAAGGGGTGTAGAAGTTCACGTCAACCAGAACGCTGGAGGCCTCCAGATCTTTAGGGAAACCCGTCCAACGTAGAAGATAGCCGCCATCCTTGAGCTGCGCCTTCATGGTGATGGTGGAGGCGGCGCCCTGTGCCTCCTGATTGTCTTCAGCCTGGTTCGCGTTCAAGGTCGCGGTTTTTTGCACGGCAGAGTGCGTCGTGACGGGTGCTTCCGTTGCGACAGAGGGTACAACAAGCCCGCACTGAAGCCCCGCAGCCAAAACGGTTGCGGTGACAATACGGTGCTTCGCTGAATAAATACTCATGCAATGCGTCTTTTCATGGTGGAAATGTGCTTGCTACTGCCCGTTCCTCATGTGCCGCGCGGACCCCCGAGTGCGCCATACACCCGGATTCGTCGTACCATACTCCGCTTCATATTTCAGGTGAAGAAGACCTGACAATAGCTCGCATCTATTTATCGGTTATTTCAACCCTATCACGAACCTTAAGGTTTATTCACGCGAGGGTAGAGTTTTTTTGAACACCCTGAACAAACGCCCTGAACACGCAACTCGCCCCCGCTATCTGCACCTACAGATAGCGGGGGCGAGCATTCCTCATGAAACGAAAAACATACTATACAGGGCCGGCAGAAAACGCCTGACTAGCGCATTAGCCGCCCAAGAAACCGCGGCGGTGAGCCATCCAGGCGGCACCAACCACGAGCGCCACACCAACGCCGCCAAGAGCCCAGAAAGCTACGCCATGCTGAGCAACCTCTTCACTCGCAGGTGCCGCAGTGGAAACCGCGGCCTTCACGCCGTCCTGACGGTCAGCGTTCGAGTACACCTGGGTGGTGTTCGAGTGCACCGCAGCGGAACGAGTGTTAGGCTCCGAGTGAATGACGGGAGTAAAACCCTTATTACCATTACCGGATTTCGTTGAAGCCGCCTTTTCCTCATCGGTCAGAGCGTCCAGGTTCGCCGCAACAGCAATAGACGCCGGGTCAGAACCCGAGCTATACGCCGAAACCTGGTTAGTGCGGGTCGGCTCGAAAGCCGAACGCGGGCTCATCGTGCGCGCCTGAGCCAAAGTCTGCAGAGCCTGACGCTGACGCTCAGCCTTCGCTTCCTTAGCCTTGGACATGGCGCTCACCGCATCCAGGGTGGAGCGGGGTGCGCTCGCGGCAGACTGACCCGAGCCCGACTGGGTTGCGTCAGAACGAGTCGAGACGGCGTTACTGGAGACGACACTAGTAGCGGCGGAGGGGCTACCCTGAGTGCCGCCGGTTGCCTCAGCCGCGGTAGTGCTGGGCGTAAGCGATGCGCTGGCATCCTGGCGGGGCGACTCATCCTTCGTCGAGGAGGTTGCGCTGCCGGTCGCCTCGCCGCTGACCTTGAAACGCACCGAAACGACTTCTTCTGCGTACTCAGTATCGTCGGCACGCACCAGGTAGGCGGTGTACACGGAGCCGGTCTTCAGCAGAGAGCCGGGCATGCCGATCTCTTCCTTGAAGGAACCATTCACGATACGGTCAGAGCTGATGCGAGTAATGGACAGCGCATCACCCTTGTGGTTGCCGCTCATATCGGTTTCAACCACAATCAGGTCGTAGCCAGCCGCGTTCGCGGGCACGCGCGCAGCACTGATAGTGACCGGCTTGGTTTCCTTATCGGAGCGAACCTCAGCATACGCAACCTTCAGTTCCGTAGCACTCAGAGTCTGGGTATCACGCGAAGAGGTGGAGCCGCCGGGGACCTGCTCCAGCTTCTGCGTGTGGGTTTCAAGGTTGGGGTTTTCAGCGGACTCAGAGGGAACCTCGGTCTTAACCTTGTCCTTACTGCCCTTCTGGTCTGCAGACTGCTGGGTCTTCTGCTCCTCTTCGCGGAGCTTATCCAGCGTCTTCAGTTCGTCAATGGTCGGCACCTGGTGGGCAGTTTCCTTCTTATCCACCATTACCTCGTCAGAGTCGTCCTCTACCGGGATAGTATGCGGCACGAGAGAGCCCTCAGAGATCATGAATTCGCCGTAGCCAGCATCGGAGGTCACCAGGTCCATGGCACTCATGGAGTAGTAGCCTTCCTGGGGCATCTGCGGCATCTCAAAGGTGACCAGCATCGAGCCGTCGTCCGCACGCTCAACCTGCATTGCGGAGGGCTCGTAGGTGTCAGACCCAAGCAACGTGCCAGTGGCGTCGTAGTACTGCATTACCAGGTACACCCTAGAGGCATCGCCCACGTAGCCGCCCTCATAGAGGGGCGCGAGCTTAATGGTTGCCTGACCGTCCTTGATGGACTGAATCTGAATCTCAATGGTATCGACCTCAATTTCAAGGTCTTCGTAGGGGCAGCTTGAATTAAATTCGCTATTAACCAGAGCCGCCAGGCAATCATTCACGTTAATTGCTTCAGCCTCTACTGCGGAGGCGCCAGGAAGCACAAAAGCGCTTGCGCCTAGAGCGGCAACAAGCGAAAAAGCATGAATGCGTTTCGGAAGTCGAGTGATAGTCATGTGTGCCATTTCGATCGATGTAGGCGCAAAGCGTGGACTAGGGGCGGCTCACCACAAGCCCGGTGTTTCTATCCAAGTATTTGCGCACCAGTACGTCGGTTACACCCTAGCCTAACACGGATATTGCACTAAATGTTGCATTGCATTCATGTGCTAAAACTTTATGTCGCAATAATTACCGAAATAAAAGGGAATTAAATACTTTACTGAGATATAAATAACGTAAAATTCGAATGCCATAAAATATTCCCAGCAGTGCACTAAAAGATTTTTTACACCGCCCAAGGCGCGACAGAACCACTGTATAACAGAGCCACTGTATAACAGGGCCACTATAGAATTGAGCCGCTGTATAACAGAGCCAACACTCGGACACACAGAAGGGGCATGCAGAAGGCGCCCCACCAAACACGCACCCACACGGCACGCACTCGGCAGAGCGCCTCCCACTCAACAACTCCCCCACAAGGAGCCACCCACACGCCTCACAGCACTAAACAGCACCAAGAAACGGATGCACTAAACTACTCAGCACCCAGCTCCTCAGCACCCTCAAGGCGACGACGATACACATTCACCGCCACAGCAGTACCCACAAAGGCAACCGAACCCAGCAGAGCAATACTCAGCGGCAAGGTACCCTCCGGCAGCGGGCCGTTATCCTGAGCGCTCGCCTCCAGCTTCGAACCGGAAGAATCACCGCGCGACTTCGAGCTACGCGTATAGAAACTACCCGAACCGGCGGCACCCACATTCTCCTGCGGCGAAGCAACAGTCACCGTCTCCCCCTCAGGAGACTGGTAACCCAGCAGGTTCACCACGGTACGACCCGGCAACATCACCGCATAACCAGACATCACCATCGTCGAAGGAACCACCGCAGTCTCAGCCACAGAACTACGAGCCTGCGCGGTAATCGCACGCGCCGACTGCTGCGCCTGCACAATATAACCCAGGGCGCTATCCACCGACGGAATCTTGGCAACCGAATCAGTCACCAAATCCTGAGCATCCGCAGAGGCATCTGAAGAGTCCACAGCGTTCACACGGCCCGAAGGCGCCGAAGAACCCACACGCTGATTCACTTCAGAAATCACCGGACGAGCAGTAGTATTCGCAGGCTTCGGAGCCGGATCAACAGGAACAGCACGCTGAATCACGCTCACACCAAAAGCGCTAGTCGCCATGAGCTTCAGCTCCTCGGTGGAGTCACCGCCCACCACAACCACGCGGTAACGCTTACCCGCATGCAAGGAGGTTCCGGGAACCTTCAAATCAGCAGAGAAAGAAGCATCAATCACCTGCTGCGGGCTCACGTGAGTGGTCGCCAGCGGCGAACCCACCGCACCGCCGTCAGCGGGCATTTCAAAGACCATCACGTCATAACCCAGGCCGCTCTCCGCCACATTCCTAGCGCGCACACTAATCGGCTGCAGCTCATCCGAGCCGCGCAGTTCTGCGGTAGAAATCTCCAGGGTCGCCTCGCGAGTCTCCGCGGGAGCCTGATCGGAACGGGAATGCACCAGCAGACGATCCTCGGTCACCTCAGCGGGCGCCGCATCAGCAGCAGACGCGCTCGCCGAGGCATTCGCCGACGCACTAGCGGATGCGCTCGCGGAAGGACGAGCCAAAGCGCTCTGCGATGCAGACGGCGCTTCAGAAGGTGCCGGGGCGACCGTCGGGCGCGGGCTATCCTTCGCGGCGCTCGGGGATGCACTCGGGCTTGCGGACACCTCGGGGGCGGGATTCGCCTCCACGCGGTTAGCACGGGGAACGCCAGGCGTGTCAGGGAAGAAAATGTTCTGGCGGCTCGCCAGAATCTCGTCAACGGTCGCACCCTGTTCAGGCATGAACTCAACCGAAATAGCATCCTTGGTACTCAGGTTCTGCACCTCAACCATATACGGCTGCTCAACGTTCAGACGCTGGTGAATACTGACCTCTAGCGCACCCTCATCGTTCAGAGAGGCAGTCATCTGGGAGGCAGGCACGGTCATCGCCGCCACGATACCATCGTCAACGGAAATAGCGACCAGGCGAACCCTCAGATTCTCCAAAGAAGTTACACCGGTCAACGACAGCAGGGTGTAATCATTGCTCTGAGCAACCAGGTTCAGGGTAAAGTCGTGGCTGACCACATCGGCGGCAACGGCGACGGGAAGTTCAGGCTTCGGAGTCTGCTGAGTCTGCGCGTGAGCGGCAGAGGCGAAGGTAGCGGGGGCCAGAGTTGCAGGCGCGACGGAGCCACCCAAACCGAGGGCGGCAGACGCTACTAGCGCCGCGCCGCGAGCAGTTCGCTGCGTGGAAAACATGGTCACCTATTTTCGTGAGTGAGTGTGATGAATCGTCGTGTGATTCCTGCGCCCAAAGGTCGGAAGTAGGCGCAGGATAACGGTTCTCTCATATCGGTGACCGGAGGCGCTTCACAGCGACTCCTCACCCCGGGTGAACGAGGTGATAAAGAGTGATAGTACCGTCTATAACAGCACTCTAAATTATAGGTATAACCTTAGAAAAAGTTAAAGATGTAGGGACGCCCGAATCTTGCATTTCGGACGTCCCTACATCTATGTGCACGTTTTGCCTAGTGGGGCAATAATTGCCCCGTTTTAGCGGCGAGAACTGAGCCGCATCTCACTACGGCGACGGCGGCTCAAACGCATACCAGCAAGCAGCGACAGCGATCCAGCGGCGCTAATAACCAACATATTGGAGGCGCCGGTAGCCGCCAGCTGCTCGCGCTTCGGCTGGGTAGCAGCGGCAACCTTCTGAGAGCCAGACGCCCGTGCCTCAACCTTCTGAGCATCGCTCTTCTGGGCATCACCCTTCTGTGCGGAAGTGTTCTGAGCAGGGGCGTTCTGGGAGGCATTCTGGGTAGCAACCGGAGCGTCATTCTTCTGCTCAGTGCTACTCTCCCCCGCCTTCTGCTCGACAGCGGAAGCCTGATCAGCCACCGGAGCAGGCTCCGAAGTAGCAGACTCAGAAGGTGCCGAGGCATCAGCTGCGGGAGCTTCAGCCGCAGGTACATCCGCCGCGGGTGCATCCTGCTCAGGGGTTGCGGGCGCGTTATCCGCACTATCGCGCTCGACAGTGAAGCCGCCGTTGACCATGCGCACGGTGCCCTGCTCATCCTCCGCCACAGCACTCACACGGTAGGTGGTGCCGGGCTTGAGCTCCGAGCCGGGAATCTGCACCTGTGCGGTGAAAGCACCGGAGTCGTCAATCTCAGAGACATCAGCCGACGCAATCACGCCGCCGGTAGCCACTCCGTATTCATCGATAGCGCTAACCATCAGGTGCACCGAGCTGACGCCGGTGAAGCCCTCTCCACGCAGGGTCAGGGTCTTTGCGGAATCGTTTTCGGGAACTACGGTTTCTTCTACGTGCAGGCGGGCGGTCATCACGGGGTTAGCGGTGTTGTTGGTCTGTTCTTCGGTGGTGTCGTGGACGCGGTCAAAAACGGTGTTGCGCGGCAGGCTGTAGTGGCGGCGCGGGTCGTTCTCGGGCAGTACGTGGTCGAACTGCTCGACGGGGCTCGCGGCAACTGCCTGAGCGGACTGCGTGCTCGGGGTAGCCTGGGCGACCTGCTCGGGCTGCGCCTCCTCTTCGAACTGCTTCTTCTTGAACTGTGCCTGCTCCGCCATTGCACGCTCAGCGGTGGCAACCGGAGCGGAGCCATTCTGTACATTCCAACCATTCATGAAGGGAACCTCAACTTCCTGGGCGGTGTAACCATTAGCTGCAGAGGGAGCCACCTCAACGCTCAGCACGTAACGCAGATTCTCGTGGACGTTCTGAACTTCTTCCAGCATGGATCCGGGCACCTCAATGCCATCCAGGAGGGTACCGTTCACAACGTCGGCGCGCGCGGGAGAAACAGCCAGCAGCATGCGGTTACCCTGGCTATCCAAGGCGTAGACGTAGGTCATCACTTCAAATGCCTGCGCTTCACCCAGGCCGGTGACCTTGTAAACCACCAGGTTCTTCTCCTGTGGAATTTCCATCTGGCCCGAGAGAATCTGAGCATTCAGCGGCTCATCCTGAGTATTTGCGGGCAGCAGCTCCAGCGGTGCAGAGGAGTTGTAGGAGGGATCCTCCGTCGCGTAGCCCTTGGCAGGGTCAACCACGGCAGTTGCGACGACGTACTGCTGGTTGGGGTCGAGGGTACCTGCAGGCAGGGTCAACTGGGTGCTGAAACGGCCACCGTCCACATCGAGTTCGGGCACGAGGGTCATCGTCACTGCAGAGCCGCGGCCCAGTGCGTAGAGGGGGTACTGGCGGTATTCGCTCACGTACACTGCCACACCGTAACGTTCAACGGCACCGCCGGTAAAGCCTTCACCGGTGACGGTGATGCTCTGGGAACGTGCCGGGTTAATGACGACGCCCTGCTCCACATACACCTGCGGGGAGGTTTGGGTAGCGACGTTTTCGATGGGGGTTGCGTTTGCTGCGGAGGGGGGATTGTCGGGTTCTACCGCAGTCGATGAAGCAATTCCGCCAGTATTTTGCACCTGCACATCTGCGTGCGCAGCACCAACACCGGTAACGGACAGGACGGAAGCAGCAATGGCGGCTGTTGCTCGGGTTTTTGAGTGAGCGGGTTCGGGCATGGAACACACCTTTTCTGTGAGTGTGAACGATACCCTCCGGAGGGTGCCACGGATTGAAGATGGTTGGGTACCTCTTCAGGAATGAACGCTATAACGCACGGACTAGTCATAACATTCATGTAATGGTGGAAGTTGCCGCGAAGGGAATCGCTCTATTTATCGGTAATTCCACACTAACAATACTTTTTAGGTTATTGCTGTAAATACGCTTTACGTCCTGACTATTTTCTTGTGCAATAACCCACATGGAATATTTTTTACTCTCCGGAACAGTATCAAGAGCATTCAAATTGCATGGACTAGGCGAAATTTTTCAACTCTCCCTTGAGGTTCAAGGTTTTATTGCATGCATATGCAGTTTTAATGGATTTGAGATAAAAATATTCTGCACATTCATGCATTTAATTTATTTCTTTTAAGTGAAAAAATGCAGGTCACAGCGCCTTTTCCCGCACATTGATTAAAAGCGTGCGTACCAATAACCACGCACAAAATAAGTCGACAAAATCATTCCGCTACACCACCCCACCCCAGCACCCTCAGTAATAAACTCCCTATGAATCGGTAATACGAACGACTCTCTTGCCGCGCGTATGGCCAGCCTTCAAATCGCGGTATGCTGCACGGACGTCCTCAATCGTGAACCCGTACACGCGATCCAGCCGAATTGACACCTTTCCCTCGGTAACCAGCTCGGCTAGGGCTTCAAAATCCCCGTGTTCCGAGTGGCGGGGGCCCGTAAACTGCGCTCCCCGGATAATGACCTTGGGTGAAGGAACGAGAGTTCCAATGTCTTTACCTTTCAGACCCAGCGAGAATGCCAAGCTGACGTAGTCGCCACCATAGCAGTCCAGGAACTTCGTCACGCGACCCTCAGCAGCCTTGAGCACACGCTCCCTAACGCCCTCACCGTAGGCAACCGGAACAGCACCCAGTGACCTAACAAATTCGGCATTCGCAGCCCCCGCGATTCCGACGACCCGTGCGCCACGAGCCACCGCATACTGCACGGCGGTGGACCCAATTCCGCCCGAGGCTGCAGAAATGACCACAGTATCGCCCGCACCCATGCCAATATGGCGGAAGGCGCCTCCCACGGTCAAGGCCGCGACACCCATTGCAGCGGCATGGTCAAAATCAATGGAGGCGGGCTTAAGCGCAATATCACCGGTATTCACGCAAATTTCCGTAGCCAGAGATCCCCTCTTGGTACCCAGACCAGGGGCACTAATAATGGTTCCGAAGACATCGTCACCCACATGGTAACCCGATACGCCGGGCCCCACCTCGAGCACCGTGCCGGAGAAATCACGCCCTACTCCACGAGGGAACTGCGATTTCTTTGATTCAAACCAACGGCGGGGGTTCCTGATTTTCATGACGCGCGAGAGCATCCTGAGCTGCGGAGAGCCCTCAAAGATCTTATAGTCCACAGGATTCAGGCCGACCGCACGCACCGCAATCTTTACCTGCCCCTCTTCGGGGTTCTCCCCCGGTACGTTCGCGAGCTTCAGATTCTCCACGGGCCCAAAGCAGTCATACTGCACCGCCTGCACGCTCATCGTTTCTCGTTCCTTTCTTCCCGACTCGGGACTCCAAAACTCACAGGCTCAGGAAACCCGCAACAAACAAATCTGCACCGGCATGTCCAACTATCGCGATTGTTATGTTCCGCAAAATACCGCTTTGCACGTTGTTCCCACTGTTCTGAACACGCAGAAACGCCCTCGCGGTCTCCAGGAATATTTTACTCCCAAGGAAACCACGAGGGCGTTTCATAAGACTCTATGTGAAAGGATAAACCTTAGAGGCTGCGGCGGCGCAGGAGCATCAGTGCAGCACCAGCAATCAGAGCTGCGGCACCAACGCCAGCGATACCTGCAACGCCCTCAGCACCGGTGTGTGCCAGCTGCTGCTTCGAGGAGGAGGAAGCCTGAGCCGAGCCCTTGGTGCCGGAGACGCCTACAGTGTGGCCCTTGGAGCTAGAGGAGGTAGCAGCGGATGCGTTACCAACCTTAGCCTTGGGTGCCTGAGAAGAGGGCATGCGGGTCTCGGTTACGACAACCGAACCGTCTTCGCGCATTTCAGCGGTGAAGACGCTGGTGGTGCCGTCGCCGTTATCGCGAACGGTGGTGCTCTCGTCCTCGGTAGCTGCCGGCAGGGTCGGTGCGGGGTTGTTCGCATCGCTCACGGTGGCGGTGGTGACTGCAACCTGGTGTACCGGGCCGTTGGGGTCGCTGGTTGCCACCATTGCGTAGGCGTAACCGGGCTGCAGCAGTTCAGCAAGAACGCTGACCTTGACGCGGAAGGTGCCGTTCACGATTTCAGAAGCGGGTACGTCGTGGGTTGCCAGAGCGTCGCCGGTGATGTTGCCGTTTGCATCCAGGCGGAAGATAGCGATCTGCACACCGTTAGCGACGGACTCGTGGGTGAAGCCGGAGCCGTTGAAGGTCAGGACGTTGTACTGATCGTTCGGGTTCAGGGAAGCGTCCTCGGTGGTGAGGGTTGCGTTCTCGGGTGCTGCGGGAGCCTCCGGAGCGGGGGTCTCGTCAGCCTTGGGGGTCTCAGTCTTAGGTGCTTCCGGAGCAGGAGCTTCTTCCTTGGGTGCTTCAGTCTTGGGAGCCTCGGGTGCCGGGGTCTCGTCAGCCTTCGGGGTCTCCGGTGCCGGGGTCACGGGAGCGGGGGTCTCTTTGTTCTTGGGTGCCTCGGGAGAGGTGGACTCGGTGACCTTGAAGGAGGAGAGAGCCACGAGCTTCTGGTCAGCCTGAGCAGCCTGAGGGTTGCTCACAGCAACCAGAGCGTAGGAAGCGCCGGCGGGCAGCTTGCTTGCCTCGACAGTGAAGGAAGTCTTGAAGGAGCCATCCTGAATCTGGTCCGCAGACACGGACACGGTGGTGATGGCGTCACCGGTAATCTGCTGGTTCTCATCCAGCGCGTAGATGCTGACCTGAACGCCGGGGCCGACCTTCTCGCCGTAGAAGCCGGTACCAACAACGCTCACGGTGTTAAACTGCGCATCACCGGAGAAGCGTGCGTTCTCGATGGAGACGAAGGGGTTAGCCTGCTTCGCCTCGGGAGCCGGGGTGGAGGGAGTGGTGGGCTCGGGGGTTGCGGGAGCAGGGGTCTCAGCCTTAGGAGTCTCAGCCTTGGGGGTTTCAGCCTTAGGAGTCTCAGCCTTAGGAGTCTCAGCCTTAGGTGCTTCGGTTGCCTCAGCCTTAGGAGCTTCAGCCTTAGGAGCTTCAGCCTTAGGAGCCTCGGTTGCTTCAGCCTTGGGAGTCTCTGCCTTAGGAGTCTCTGCCTTGGGAGCCTCGGTAGCCTCAGTCTTAGGAGTCTCTGCCTTGGGAGCCTCGGTTGCCTCAGCCTTAGGTGCTTCAGTCTTAGGAGCTTCAGCCTTGGGGGTCTCGGTTGCGTTGCCGCCGGGCAGGGAAGAAGTCTGAGCAGTTGCCTTCTGGTCGACAACCTGCTGCTGCTGATCAGCGGGTGCTTCTGCCGCGAAAGTTGCCGGGATTGCTGCCACGGAACCAGCAGTAAAGGCTGCCGCTGCTGCGATCTTGTAAACGCGACGGGTAGTCTTCGACATTTTTCCTCGATCTCTGAATTATCGGTGGTGAACCTACGCGGTGTGCCTCCGTCTTTGAGGGGCGCGCAGATTCACACATGGGTGTGACTGCTAAAAGGCTAACACCCAACTCTGAGTCTTCTGCCTTCTTAATGCCCGCTTTAAGTAACTGTAATGAAATCGTTATAAAACCACCCCTAAAGTTGAGAGTTAATACAGACCAATTATGGTGTTTTGTGGTCATGTACTGACATATGAACGCCGGCAACCCTACATTTTGATTGCATTTGAAGAAAATATGATACTTTCCATGGATAATTTCACCCCAACTATTTCACCATAGTAAACCTTAAAGTCTCACGTACCACTTTATAGTTCCATCAAGTACTCCTTGATACCTCTCCCCCCACCTATTCCCACCCCGCATGGCACCCGGACCAAAGCTCCACACAAGCCACAGACCTACCGGGCGCACCAACAAAAAAAGCCTCGCCCGCATCCCAAGAATCAGGAATGCAGGCGAGGCAAACACAAAACCCCGCATCAGCGGACGCAAGAGCACAAAGCTTAGCTCTCCTTGCGAATCACCTTGAACTGGCTGGGCTGCGCCACCGGGCGAATCGTAATGCGGTCAAGGTTCACGTGGTGCGGAACGTTCAGCGCAAAGGTCACGGTCTGCGCCACATCCTCGGCGGTCAGCGGCTTCTCAACACCCGCATAGACGCGCTCGGCGGCTTCCTTGGAACCCAGACGATTTAGGGAGAACTCCTCGGTGTGCACCATGCCCGGGCAAATCTCAATCACGCGAACGTTATATTCCGCTTCTTCCAGGCGGAGCGCCTCCGTCAGGCCGCGAGCGCCGAACTTCGCCGCATTGTATCCGGCACCGCCCTCGTAACCGTGCTCGGCTGCAGTGGAGGTCAGGTTCAGGATCGTGCCGTGACCGTTCAGGCGCAACGCCTCCGCGAAGGCACGCACCATGTGCAGAATACCGAGAACATTCATCTGGTACATCTTCAAATAATCGGTAGGCTTGCCGTCGGCAACCTTATCCACGCCAATAGCACCACCGGCAATATTGACCAGGGCGTCAATGGTGCCCTGCTCCTCCAGGATCTGCTCGGCAACAAAGCGGACGGAATGCTCGTCGGTCACGTCGCAGGTCACCGGGTGAGCGCCGGTTTCCGCGTAGAGAGTGTAGAGGCGGTCGGTGCGACGAGCCAGAGCATAGACGGTCCAGCCGCTTGCTACTAGCTGCTGCACGGTGGCTCGGCCAATACCGCTGGAGGCGCCGGTCACCACGGCAACTTTGCCGTCGCCGGTATGGGGCAGGAAAGGAGATGCAGGAATGTGGGTGTTCTCAGTCATACTTTAATCCTAGTAGAGTGATGCCCGCGGGTGCTCTGTTCGAGCAGACCCGCGGGCATGTATTTTGAAATTTTCGATAGCGAGATAGATGCCGACAATGCCACCATTCAGGACGAACGGTACAGACGCTGTCACACCTACTACTTGCGGCGACGAGGCAAACCCCAACGACTCCTGCCGCCGTCACGGAACCCGAGGCGATGCTCAAAGTACACGGGCGAGCTACTGCCGGTCTTAATCGTGTCCGGAGGGACCGTACCTTCACGCGCAGACAGCAGATAAAGAACCGCAGCGCCGGGCATGAACGCAATCAGAGGCAGTACGAAACGCATACGCGCCTCACCGTAACCGCTACGCACCGTCAAATGCCAGATGCACAACGCAACCAGCACCAGGTGCAGTATCAGCAGAACGGTTTCAGACGTGCCCAAACCAAAAATACTCAGAGAACTCATTGGCAACTCCTCAAAGGTCGTGTATCTTCAGTCTACGCCGCGCCCGCTCTGCTGAGAAGGATTCGTGGGCATTGATACTGCAGATTTTCGCGCATACACTGCAGGTAATCAGGGGCAGCAATATTAGGGGGTCTCTCCCCCATTACCGTTTCCACCGAGTTTGTCACTGAATCGCCAATTACTCCTCATATAGGGAGCCTCCACATGACAGCAACACCGCACCAGCACATCACCGACCTTAAAGAGCAGCGCCGCACCCTCCAGCAGCGGGCGCGCAGCATCCGTGCCACCACCGGACTCCCCTACAGTTCCGAAGTTCACCTACTGCTCGGGCAGAGCTACCTCGACCCCGCCAGCTGGCAGGAGCTCACCGCCTCCGGCGGGGTACGCGCCGCAGTGCGCAGGGCACAATTTGTGAGCCGGTACCGGCACCTCCTGGCGCGCCTAGAAGCCGCAATCAAGCAGTACGAACAGGCAAGCACAGCGCAGAATTCCCCCGGAGCTGAGAGAATGCCGTGAATATGAGAAAATAGCCGTTATGGCTGAAAACATTTTGGGCTCAGACTCGCCCGTACAGATTAACGTTCCCGACCGCCCCGCCCTCGAAGGCCTCGAAGAGAAGCTCTCGCAGCGCTGGGCCGACGAGAAGACCTACGCATTTGACGAGAACACCACTCGCGAACAGGTCTACTCCATTGACACCCCGCCGCCGACCGCATCCGGCTCCCTGCACGTGGGTCACATGTTCTCCTACACCCAGACCGACGTCATTGCACGCTACCAGCGCATGACCGGCAAGAACGTGTTCTACCCCCTCGGCTGGGATGACAACGGCCTGCCCACCGAACGCCGCGTTCAGAACTACTACGGCGTTCTCTGCGACCCCTCCGTGGCAGACAACGACTCCTTCCGCGACCTGATCACCTGGAAGGCAGACGGCACCCCCAAGCCCGACCGCAGCCAGGCAAAGTGGCCGCGTATCTCCCGCAACAACTTCATTGAACTCTGTGAAGAGCTCGCAGTTGAAGACGAGAAGGTCTTCGAAAACCTCTTCACCACCCTGGGTCTGTCCGTTGACTGGTCGCGCACCTACCGCACCATCGACGCGCGCTCCCGCAAGGTCTCCCAGCTCGCTTTCCTGAAGGACCTGGAAGCAGGCAACGCCTACATGGCAGAAGCACCGACCATGTGGGACGTCACCTTCCGCACCGCAGTGGCACAGGCTGAGCTGGAAGATAAGGAACGCCCCGGCGCGTACCACCGCATCAGCTTCCACCGCCCCAACGGCGAGAAGGTCTGGATTGAGACCACCCGCCCCGAGCTGTTGCCCTCCTGTGTGGCTCTCGTGGCGCACCCGGACGACGAGCGTTACAAGCCGCTGTTCGGCACCACCGTCACCTCCCCGCTGTTCGGCGTTGAGGTCGAAATTAAGGCGCACCCGCTGGCACAGCCCGACAAGGGTGCCGGTATCGCCATGATCTGTACCTTCGGTGACACCACCGACGTCACCTGGTGGCGTGAACTGCAGCTGGACACCCGCGCCCTCATCGGTCGCGACGGCCGTTTCTCCCGCGAAACCCCCGAGTGGATCACCTCCGCTGAGGGCCGCGAGCGCTACGAGCGTATGGCTGGCACCACCGTCTTCACCGCACAGAAGACCGTCGTGGAAATGCTGGTTGAGGCTGGCGAAATGGACGGCGACCCCAAGCCGATTACCCACCCCGTGAAGTTCTACGAGAAGGGTGACAAGCCCCTCGAAATCGTTGCTTCCCGTCAGTGGTACATCCGCAACGGTGGCCGTGACGCTGCACGCCGCGAGAAGCTCATCGAGCGCGGCCGTGAGATGAACTGGTACCCCTCCTTCATGCGTAGCCGCTACGAGAACTGGGTTGAGGGTCTGAATGGCGACTGGCTGATTTCTCGCCAGCGCTTCTTCGGCGTTCCCTTCCCCGTCTGGTACCCGCTGGACGCTGAGGGCGAGCCGGACTACGAGAACCCGATTCTGCCCACCGAAGAGATGCTGCCGGTTGACCCCGCATCTCAGGCTGCTCCCGGTTACACCGAGGATCAGCGCGGCGTAGCGGGCGGCTTCATCGCTGACCCGGACGTTCTGGACACCTGGGCTACCTCCTCCCTGACCCCGCAGATTGCGACCGGCTGGGGTGTGAACCCGGACCTGCACGCGAAGACCTTCCCCATGGATCTGCGCCCGCAGGGTCACGACATTATCCGTACCTGGCTGTTCTCCACCGCTGTTCGCGCGGAGACCCTGGCGTCCTCCGTGCCGTGGTACAACACCGCGCTCTCCGGCTGGATTCTCGACCCGGACCGCAAGAAGATGTCCAAGTCCAAGGGCAATGTTGTGGTCCCGAACGAGGTTCTGGAGAAGTACGGTTCGGACGCTGTGCGCTACTGGGCTGCTTCCGCTCGCCTGGGTGCTGACACCGCCTACGACGAAGGCCAGATGAAGATTGGTCGCCGCCTGGCGATCAAGCTGCTGAACGCATCCAAGTTCGTGCTGAACCTGGGCGCTACCGAGAAGTCTGTCATTACTTCTCAGGCTCAGGGCCGCGTGCTCATCAACGCCCTGGACCGCTCCCTGCTGGCTCGCCTGGCGTACCTGATTGAAGAGGCAACCGCAGCGTTTGAGAAGTACGAGTACGCTCGTGCCCTGCAGATTTGCGAGAGCTTCTTCTGGTCCTTCACCGACGACTTCGTTGAGCTGATTAAGGACCGTGCGTACGGTGCTCGCGGCGAAGAGGAGCAGGCTTCTGTTCTTGCCGCACTGGCAACCACCCTGGATGCTCTGCTGCGTCTGTTCGCTCCCTTCCTGCCGTTCGTGACCGAAGAGATTTGGTCCTGGTGGCGTGCAGGTAGCGTACACCGCGCCGAGTGGCCGCAGGCACTGCCCATCCTGGAGGGCACCCTGCTGGCTGAGTACTCCGCACAGAACCCGACTGCTGGCATTTCTGCTCAGTGGGTCCTGGCGGACGCTGACCCGGCTCAGATTGAGTCGCTCAAGCAGATCCTGCCGGATGTTGCTGAGGCTCTGGGTGGTCTGCGTAAGGCTAAGAGCGACGCGAAGGTCAAGCAGCGCACCGAGGTTGAGTCCGCTACTATTGCGGCTCCTCAGGCTCAGCTGGATCGCATTGCCGCTGGCTTGGCTGACCTGAAGGCTGCCGGTAACGCTCGTGAGCTGTCCCTGGTGGCAGCTGAGGGCGAGCTGGAGGTTCGCGACGTTGTACTCGTTGTGGAAGAAGCAGCTGAGTAATCGAATCTAACGTTCATTGCTTAGTGACATAACACCGAGTTGGTGTTGAGGACGGGGCGGTACCGATTGACGGTACCGCCCCGTTTTCTGTGTCTGCGGTTCGTTGGTTTCTGCAGGCAAGGTACCCGGAGAGCGTGATGCTCGACTGCGGGCGGTGCTTTGTATGGCGCTTTTACGACTCTGACTAGAGGCTTTACACATTCGGTACCCGCGGGTGCCCGTACCCATCCCTAGCACCTTCACAACCTCCTCCCCCAATAATGTGGGTTTTAGTCTGCTGTTCTGTAGGGATTATGTGGTATTTTCAATCCCTTTTTCTGTTCATCAATGTGCAAAGAGCATAATCAACCTTATGAGATTGACTGTCACTTTATGTATGATTGTTGATGCGAGGGTTTTACCATCGGGAACAACCCTCTATTCAACTTCAGCAACAGACAAATCACCGGTACGAGCAAGACATACCCCGACCAACCGCACGACAATAAACCACCCGTCAGGCGCAGCGATGCGTCCTGACTCTGACCCGCGCCAAAGTAGGCGCACCCCATATCCTCATGAATTCATACTCATCCTCTTCCGGATTACCGAACAAACCCCAGGCGAGGCAGAGCTCAACCCCGAGCTCACCGCCAGGAGCGCAAGCAAACATTTCCCCCGATCAACTTCAGCACTACCACGCAAGCCTGAACGAATACATCAGCCAGGCACGCGAACACGCCCGGGCACTACGTGACAGCTACACCAACGAAGTGTACGACCTGTGGCATCAGCACATTTCCACCAGCGCCGCCACCGATGAGGCGAGCATCGCCTCCGGTTCGTTGACCGCTCAGCAACTTGAGGAACTGACCCGCAAGTGGGTGCGCCTCATGCGTGAAAGCCGCGATATGCTGCACCACGAAAGCTCCATTGCCGCCGCACGTGCTGCGGTTGAGGCTAAGCCCCTCCCCGAGTAGGGTCACCCTTTATTTCTTTCGCGCGGCAACGCCAGCACTTTCGCGTTGGTACCGCGTTTTTCCGCGGCGGGGCTATCGAGCCAAGCGATTAAGCCCTGCCCGGAACGCATACTTCACACAACCTGCCCCTTGCTATAGTTATGGATATTCAAAGACCCTAACTATGTTGCAGAAAGGGCGGGAATGTCCCACCAAAAACGCGTCCTGCGGCCTATACGTAGCGATGTTGCTCCCCCAGTCACCTCGCCACCGGTTTACCGTGGCGATATTGACACGCGCGGTGCGGCGCAAGACCTCGTGCCGCGTAGCTTCTGGGTTGATTTCTGGGACACTCTCTTCTTTATCTTCGCCGGCGTCGCCGCCCTCGTGCTGACCTTCATGATTCTGGCGAATACGGTCGGCCACTCTTTTTGGGGCGTGCCCATCGCCTTTATCTTCTGGGCGGTCACCGCGTACCTGACGCTACCGCGTTTTCACGCCATCATGACCCGCATCTACGTGCCCGATTACTTCATTGGGCGCACCCGCACCCCGGACGGCCTGCTCGGCGACCCGGTCAATATCGGCCTGATTGGTACCGAGGAGCAGATTCACCAGGTCATGCAGGATGCAGGCTGGACCCGTGCTGACGACGTCACCCTCGTCTCCTCCTGGAAGATTATTCTTTCCACCATCACCCGCCGTTCCTACGCGGAGGCGCCGGTCTCCCCGCTGAAAATCTTCGGCAAGACGCAGGCTTTCGCCTACCAGAAGGAAGTGGACGGCAACCCCGAGAAACGCCACCACGTACGCTTCTGGAAAACCCCGGACGGCTGGCTGTTGCCGGGTGGTCACCAGGTGGATTGGTTGGCGGCGGGCACGTATGACTCCGGTGTGGGTTTCAGCTTCTTCACCCTGCAGGTCACGCACCGCATCGATGCTGAAACCGACTTTGAGCGCGACTACATTGTGGAGTCCATCCAGTACGCCCACCCGGAAACTCACGTTGAGATTCTGCACGATTTTTCCTCCGGTTACCACGCCCGTAACGGCGGCGGTGACGCGATCCGCACGGACGGCGCGCTCCCGGTCATCGTGCTGAACAATGAGGGCCTGGAGCCGCAGGAACAGGAAGAAATTCACCTCTCCAGCGCGCACGACCTGGCGTACCGCATGCCGCTGAGCCTGCTGATCGGTTCGGGTATGCTCATCGCCGTGACCCTCGCCGACATTGTCAACAGCGTCATTTTGGCGCTCAGCCGCCCGGCAATGCGCGCCAAGCTACTGGAGGAAGGCTCCGGCAACGATCTTGAGTTGCTGAACCTCTTCGACCAGGTGGATAGCGACGTACTGCTGACCATTACCGGTACGGTGCTGGTTGGTTTCGTGGCGATTTATTCGGCGGTGCACCTGTTCCTGCTGTGGAGCACGCTACGCGGCTCCTCGAAGGCCCGCCGTCTGGCTCTGCTGTTGACTGCGTTGAACTTCGCAGCGATTACCGGCGGTGTGCTGTGGGGCCACCAGTCCCTGCCGCTGTCCACGATTTTCTTCCAGCTGGGTGTTGCGGTGTTTGCGATGCTGGCGTTCACCTCGGATGCGGCGGTCCAGTACACGGCAACCCGCACCTTCCACATGCGCGATACGAAGATCGTGCAGCGCGCAACGCACCCGAAGGTTCTCGAGCACAGGGCACAGCGCAAGGCTCAGAAAGCCCAGAAAGCGCAGAAGACGCACAATGCGCAGAAGGCACGCAAAGCTACCTCTGCAAGCAACGCTCACCGCGCGTAGATTGCACGTTTCAGCGCAACATAGTGAATAGAAAAGTACCGCCCGGTCAGTACATGATCGGGCGGTACTTTTTTGCTCTGCAGCCGCAGACTCTACCGGGCCTGCGCGCATTGCAGGAATCTCAGCACATTGCAGGCTTCTTAGGCTTCACCCTTTTCGCCGTGGAAAATCGGGCCCACGTTACGGGGGCGCTTGAGCTCAAAGAAGCCGGGGTAGGAAGCCAGCGCCAGGGCGCCGTCGAAGAGCTTACCTGCCTCTTCACCGGCGGGGCTCGGGGAGATGACCGGGCCGAAGAAAGCGGTGCCGTTAATGGAAATCAGCGGAACACCCACATCGGTGCCGCCCACGGTCTCCAGTGCCAGATCCAGGGAGGCGCGCATCTGCTCATCGTACTGGTCGGTGAAGGCGACATCCACCAGCTCTGCGGGCAGGTTGACCTCTTCCAGCGCCTTGACGATTGCGTCGCGGTAGGAATCAGCCTTGTTGTCGTTGTGGTGAATCTGCTCGCCCAGAGCGTCGTAGAGGGGCTTAATAACCTCGTTACCGTGCAGCTCGCGCACAGCGGTGATGAGGCGGGTCGGCGCCCAGGACTGGTCCATCATTGCCTGGTAGTCGGCGGGCAGGTCGCGGCCCTGGTTGTGCATGGACAGGGAGAAGGGACGCCAGGTCACCTCAACATTACGGACCTTCTGCACCTCGCCAATCCAGCGGGAGGTAATCCAGCACCAGGGGCAGATCGGGTCGAACCAGAAATCAATCTGTGCGGGTGCGTTCTCAGTCATGAGTGTTCCTCTCTCATACGGTTGCGCCAGCCGCTTCTATGAGCCGGCGCTTATTCTTCGGTACACGCTCATCAGGACATGCCAGCGAGAGCAGTACCTGCTAGTGAGCCGTCACCCCGTATAACCGGGGCGACGGCTTCTTTATTCCCTAGCCTGTTCGGCTGGAAGTATTCGGTTATGCCGCCTGACGGTCCGCGGCCTTCAGGGAGGCGGTCTTCGCCTCCCCCTTCACGGTGCGGGTGGTCTCGGTTTCGGGGTCGGGCGCCTGCAACACGTAGCGGGGTTCCGTGCCGTTGAGCACGGTGTCCTCACCGATGACGATGGACACCACATCGGTGCGGTCCGGGATGTCGAACATAATCGGCTGCAGAATCTGCTCCATCATGGCGCGCAGGCCGCGGGCACCGGTGCCGCGTTCGGCGGCGAGGCGGGCAATAGCCGCGATCGCAGCGTCATCGATGACCAGGTCCACGCCGTCCAAGGCGAAGAGGTGACGGTACTGCTTGAGCAGCGCGTTCTTCGGCTCGGTCAGCACGCGAGCCAGCTCTTCTTCGTTGAGCTCGTTCAGGGTCGAGATGACCGGCAGGCGACCAATCAGTTCGGGGATAATGCCGTAGTGCGCCAAGTCCTCGGGCATGATCTGGTCCAGCGGGTTCTTTACGGAACCGCCCAGCTCGGCACCGAAACCGATGCCACCGGCACCCACGCGGGCTGCAATGCGGTCGTCAATATTGTCGAAGGCACCAGCCACGATGAAGAGAATGTTCGAGGTATCAATCTCAATGTTCGCGTGCGCCGGGTGCTTGCGGCCGCCCTCCGGGGGTACGGTCGCCACGGTGCCCTCGATAATCTTCAGCAGCGCCTGCTGCACGCCCTCACCGGACACGTCACGGGTGATGGAGAGGTTCTCGCCACCCTTGCGGGCAATCTTGTCGATTTCGTCAATGTAGATGATGCCGCGCTGAGCCTTGGCAATATCGCCGTCAGCGGCGTTAATGAGGCGCAACAGAATGTTCTCCACGTCGTCACCCACGTAACCCGCCTCGGTGAGGGTGGTTGCGTCAACCAGGGCGAAAGGCACATCCAGCTTCTTCGCCAGGGTTGCCGCCAGGTAGGTTTTACCGCAGCCGGTCGGGCCGAGCATCAGAATATTCGACTTGCCCAGCTCCACTTGCTCCCCCGCGGTCGCCGAAAGAATGCGGGAGGTCAACACCGGGTTATCAATATCGTGGATGCGCTTGTAGTGGTTGTACACCGCCACCGCCAGGGTGCGCTTCGCCGCGTCCTGACCGATGACGTAGTCGTTGAGGTAGCTGTAAATTTCGCGCGGAGTAGCCAGCTGAGGCGCGGGCGCAGCCGCGGGCGCCTTCACCTTCAGACGCTCTTCAGCGAGAATCTCTTCGCACAGCTCCACGCACTCGTCGCAGATCGAAACGTTCGGACCAAGCACAATCTTAAAGACCTGCGCGCGAGTCTTCTTACAGAAGGAGCATCGCATGCTGGCGTTGGGCTGTTCGGGAGGCACAATGACGTCTGTGGCCACGAAGATTCCCTTTCGATCGGCGTGGTGAAATCGGTGCAGAGCATCAACGTCCTGATGTCTGCGGTGATTTCTCAGGAGGGGCACCGGCGGGTGGTGGGCGCCCTAGCTTGAGTGAGAAAACGGTATGAAATACTCGAATTTTCTCCTTCTCTAAGGCTACCGGAGTTCACCCCGGAACTAAGAATTACGCGCCCCAAATGGACGGACTTACCGGGCATATGACGAAGCGCGTCTTTTATGACGGCGGCGGAAGCTGACACGCCGGAGTATGACGGCAACGCGCCGCAAGAAATCGCAAAGAAAGCGCAGGTCAACGCCATATATCAGCTTGCCTCGCCGCACCCCACCCGACAAGGGCAAAAAGGAGCGGCAAAGCACAAAAAGGGACGGCACCGCACCGCGCACCAGCCCGAAGGCTCGCACACGGAGCGATGCCGCCCCTCCCCCGAAAAACGTTCGGGGTATTCCTCAAAAACTAATGTTTAGGTGTGGGAAATAGCGGTGTTGGTCGCAGGCTTACGCAGCTTACGGGACTCCAGCACCTTGTCGACCAGGCCGTACTCCAGAGCAGCAGCCGCAGTCAGAATGTTGTCACGCTCAATGGAACGGTCAACTTCCTCGTAGGTCTTGCCCGAGTGCAGTGCCAGGGTCTGTGCAGTCCACTCACGCATACGCATAACCTCGTTCGCGTGAATCTCAATGTCAGATGCCTGACCGCCCTGCTGGCCGCTCAGAGCGGGCTGGTGAATCAGCACGCGAGCGTTCGGCAGTGCCAGACGCTTGCCGGGGGTACCGGCAGCCAGCAGAACCGCCGCAGCGGATGCCGCCTGACCCAGGCACACGGTCTGGATCTCGGGGCGGATGAACTGCATGGTGTCGTAGATAGCGGTCATTGCGGTGAAGGAGCCGCCGGGCGAGTTGATGTACAGGGTGATGTCACGCTCGGGGTCCTGTGCCTCCAGCACCAGCAGCTGAGCCATGATGTCGTCAGCGGATGCGTCGTCCACCTGGGTGCCCAGGAAGATGATGCGGTCCTCGAACAGCTTTGCGTACGGGTCCTGACGCTTGTAACCGTAGGGGGTGCGCTCCTCGAAGCTGGGGAGCACGTAGCGGTTGCTCGGCATAGCCGGCGCCGAGGTGGTGATATCGTTCGGCAGGTAGTTCATGTGCATCTCCCTTATGCGTTCTTCGATTCGGGCAGCTTACCGGCGGTGGTCGCAATGTGGTCGAAGAAGCCGTACTCCAGGCCCTCTTCCGCGTTGAACCAGTTGTCGCGGTCGTTATCCTTCAGGATGGTTTCCAGGCTCTTGCCGGTGCGCTCAGCGGTAATCTCTGCCAGGCGCTTCTTCATGTCCAGAATCAGCTCAGCCTGGGTGCGGATATCCGATGCGGTACCGCCAATACCACCGAGGGGCTGGTGCATGAGGATGCGGGCGTTCGGGGTTGCGTAGCGCTTGCCGATGGTGCCTGCGGTGAGCAGGAACTGACCCATGGATGCTGCCATACCGGTCACCACGGTCACCACGTCGTTCGGGATGAGCTGCATGGTGTCGTAGATTGCCATACCAGCGGTCACGGAGCCGCCGGGCGAGTTGATGTACAGGTAGATGTCTGCCTCGGGGTCTTCAGCCGAGAGCAACAGCATCTGGGAGCAGATGAGGTTAGCGTTGGAGTCGCGCACCTCGGAGCCGAGCCAGATAATGCGCTCCTTCAGGAGGCTGTTGTAGACGTAATCTTCCTGGGCACCAACGATGGGGGTTGCCATAGACGGCGCGGGCGCCACGCCGGCTGCCTGGGAGGCGCCGATGGGCAGAGGCATGTAGCTGGACATTCTTCCTCTTCTTCTCTAATGGGTCTTCGCTGCATCTTTGCGCGATTTACGCGCCGGAGCGCACGCGAAAAGTTTCGTTGCTACTACCTTACCGATAGTTGCTCTCCCCCGCTTCCCTTCGGGTTGTTCGTTCGCCAGGGGGTGAAGCACAGCGTGAAGCACAGCGCCCAGCATATGCGGTACTGACGAGCCTGCATGCGCATTCGGGGTGTTGCGGGGAGGAATTGCGGGCGAAGTAACTTGGGGTGAAAAAGAGCCTCAGCGGGCACCCAACCGGTAATTCGGTGGATGCCCGCTGAGGCTACACATTTCAAGCAATCAGCTCACGCCCTCTAGCGGGGTGGCTTTTTGCAGACCGTGGCGGGGATTTAGGCAGCTGCCTCTTCGCCCTCGCCCAGGTACTTGGACAGGTCAACAACGTTGCCCTTGGTGTCCTTGACCACTGCGGTCTTCAGCACTGCTGCCAGAGCCTTGGAGCGGCGAACCTCGCCGACCAGTGCGCCAGCCTGGCCGGAGCCGTCCAGCATCTGTGCGAACTGGTTGGGGTCCATGCCGTACTGGGAGCTCATGGTGATGATGTAGTTGATCATCTCAGCCTGGTCGACGGTCACTTCTTCCTTGTCCGCAACAGCGTCGAGAACCATCTCGTTCTTGAATGCGGTCTCGGTGTTCTCGCGAACCTCGGCGCGGTGCTCCTCGGTGTCGTGGCCTGCTTCAGCGTTGGGGTTGTTGAAGTGCTGCTCGAGCTGATCCTCGATAACCTTCTCGGGGACGGGGATCTCAACGAGCTCAACGAGCTTTGCGAGGACCTTGTCGCGTGCCTGGGTGCCCTGCTCGGCAACCTTAGCTTCTGCAACCTGCTTCTTGATGTCTTCCTTCAGTTCTTCGATGGTGTCGAACTCGGAAGCCAGCTGTGCGAACTCGTCGTCAGCTGCGGGCAGCTCGCGCTCCTTGACTGCGGAGAGCTTGACCTTGATGGTTGCCTGCTCGCCTGCGTGCTCGCCGCCGGAGAGCTTGGTCTCGAAGGTTGCGTCCTCGCCAGCGGACAGGCCGGTCAGAGCCTCGTCAATGCCGTCGAGCATGGTGCCGGAACCGATCTGGTAGGACAGGTCGTTTGCTGCGTCTACCTGCTCGCCGTCGATTTCTGCGGCGATGTCGATGGTCACGAAGTCCTTGTCAGCTGCGGGGCGCTCAACGGTCTTCAGGGTGCCGAAGCGCTCACGCAGAGCGTCCAGTGCCTGAACCTCGTCCTCAGCGGTGACCTCTACCTCGTCAACCTCAACCTCGAGGCCCTCGTAGTTGGGCAGCTCGATTTCGGGGCGGACGGTGACGGTGATGGTCAGCTTGAGGTCTGCCTCACGGTTCTCGGTGGAAGGCTGGGACTGAACGTCCAGCTCGGGCTGTGCCAGGGGGGAGAGTTCGTTCTCGCCCAGTGCCTGTGCGTAGTAGTCGTTCAGAGCGTCGTTCAGGGATGCCTCGACGATGTAGTCGAAGCCCGCACGCTGCTCGATGAGCTGCTTGGGCAGCTTACCCTTGCGGAAGCCGGGAACGCTGATCTGACCCGAGAGGTTCTTGTAGGTGCGGTCCAGGTAGGGCTTGAATTCTGCGAAGGGAACCTCGACCTCAATCTTTGCGAGGGTCGGGTTGAGCTTCTCGACGGCGGTCTTCACGTCCGTGATCTCCTCATATAGTTTCGGTGCGGCACGAATCGTGTGTGCCGCGGTTGCTTAGTGGAAAGAGCGCCACGACCCTGTAGCGTCGCGGCAACCGTTTCACGTCGGGGCGACAGGATTCGAACCTGCGATCTCCTGCTCCCAAAGCAGGCGCGTTAGCCAAGCTACGCCACGCCCCGTGAAACCGACCGTGTTGCACACTTGCGTGTTTAACACAGTCAGTGCCCTAGTTTACCTGTTTTCCCGCTAAATGCCCAACACAGCGGCTCGTGCGCGGTTTATTTCCACTGAGCGCGTACTCCCCTGTCTCCCTTGGTTTTGTAGGGTGTTTTGTGTGGATGCGCGGTGAGGGGATGACGGGCTGGAGCGTGCGGATTCCGAGCGCGCGAGGAAACAAATCCGCATGCGGAAGGGATTCCCACAGATTCGTTCAGGATAGTTCTCGAGGGGATGACGGGCTGGAGGGCGAAAATCCCGAGCGCGCGAGGGAATGTATTTTCGCCCGGAAGCGATTCCCGGCAACCTTAGCTGCGATTTGTGCGAGGGGATGACGAGCTGGAGCATGCGGATTCCGAGCGCGCGAGGAAACAAATCCGCATGCGGAAGGGATTCCCGTCATCCCAGCAACGAAAAAGGCCCCGGCGCTTGCGCCGGAGCCTTTGAAGTGGAGGGGATGACGGGAATCGAACCCGCGTAATCAGTTTGGAAGACTGAGGCTTTACCATTAAGCTACATCCCCGGAATGGAACTTGACTATAGTAGCGAGGTTCCATCTGGGCTGTCAAATATACGGGTGGTTTTTAGACCTGTTTTTAGACCTGGCAGCCGGGGCACCAGTAGAGTTTGCGGCCGGCAATTTCCTCCATGCGGATGGTGGTTCCGCAGCGGCGGCAGGGCTCGCCGTGGTGCATGTACACGTAGTTGGCGTGGTCGGGCCAGGCTTCGGTTTCGGGCACGCCGGGGCGGTCTTCGGGCTCGGTGGTGATGATGCGCCCCACGCGCACGCCGATGACCAGCAGGTGCTTATTGTCCTCCCAGAGCCGCTCCAGTTCCTCGTCGCTGAGGCTTTTGCCGGGTCGTAGCGGGTCAATTTCCTGGCGGTACAGCGATTCGGCGCGGAAGATATTGCCCACGCCGGAGATTGCCGCCTGGTCCATCAGAATCACGCCAATCGGGCGGGAGCTCTTGCGTGCCGCGCGGTAGAACTGTTCGGGGTCGGCGTCCGGGTTGAGCGGGTCGGGTCCGAGCTTGGAGCGGACGGTGCGCACCTCCTCCGGGGTGAGGGTGCGGCAGATAGTCGGGCCCACCAGGTCCGCCCAGCCGTGCTCCGAAACAATACGGCAACGTACCGTGCTCTTCGGTTCGGGAGGACCGGCGTAGGGTTCCCCCTCCCCCGCGGCGTATTCTTTTTCGCCGATCTTGCGGGGCGCACCAATGCTCGAAGCACCCGTGAACGTCTCGTCCCCGCCGAAGCTCCAGTTACCGTAAATACCCAGGTGCACGTTCAGGGTCAGGTCATTTTCAAAGGTCACGAACAGGTGCTTACCGTGCGCGTACGCCCCGGTAATGGTGTGCCCGTCCAGCAGGGCGGCACCCTCAGCGTAGCGGCCCTGCGGGGAGGAAACCTGCACGCGCTCGCCGGTGAAGACGTCACTGATTTGGCGGGCGATACGGTGGATAGAGTGGCCTTCGGGCACGGGTTCTCCTCGAAAACTTGTCAGCTAAAAATAGTGCGGATTATATGGGGCGCAGAGACGACTGAGGCGCATAGCCTGCACTATGCGCCTCAGATTTTAGAGCTTAGGCAGCGTCAATCTGCTTGCCGGCAATATCGCCGGTCTGCTCGTACTCAGCCAGCTGACCGATACGGCGTGCGTGACGCTCCTCGTTGGTCCAGGGGGTAGCCAGGAAGACCTTGATGATTTCCAGTGCTTCTTCCTTGCTGTGCTGGCGGCCGCCCACAGCTACAACCTGTGCGTTGTTGTGCTCGCGAGCCAGCGCTGCGGTGTCGTGGTTCCACGCCAGAGCCGCACGGATACCCTCAACCTTGTTCGCAGCCATCTGCTCACCGTTGCCGCTACCGCCCAGCACAATACCCAGGGAGTCCAGGCCAGCCTCACGGTCACGCTTCACACCAAGGGCTGCGTTAATGCAGAACGAGGGGTAGTCATCCAGCGGGTCGTAGTCGGCAGGGCCGTGGTCAATCATCTCGTAGCCCGCAGCGGTGAGGGACTCAATCAGGTAGTGGCTCAGTTCGAGGCCAGCGTGGTCGGTTGCGATGTGTACGCGCAAGGTACTCTCCTGGTGATTTGGTGTGACGTGCGTTTGTGCGTTCGTGGGAGGCGCCGGTTCTCAGTTCTGAGCGCCGTTGCTAGAGTGCGCCGCGCATCCATCAGGTGGGATACGCTCCCCGTTTGGGTTTTTTCTGTCTTAACTGTATCGAATTCGCGCGGGTTCGGGTAATGCGAAGCCTTCTAAACCCCCACCTATACGGTAGACTGTGGGATATGGCACTTTTTGGTGTCCCGATTCGCCGCGCCCAAACTTGAACGCCTCCAGCGCTACGTATGCAGCGTCGCAGGAGCCGCGCACCTCGGGAACCAGCGCACCATGACAGGGCGTGTCAACACGGCACGCTATTCACATCTAAGGAGAGGGAGCTGTATGCCCGGCCTGAACCTAACCCGCAATGAGGCAACCGAACGCGCATCCATTATTAAGCGCGTGCACTCGTACCGTATTGAACTTGACCTTCCGAAGGACAAAGACGTCTTCTCCTCGAAGGTTGAAATCCGCTTCGACGCTCAGGAAGGTGCCTCCACCTTCATTGACGCCATCACTTCCTCGGTCAAGTCCATTAACCTCAACGGCGAAGAGCTGAGCACCGACCTGGCGGACGGCGAGCGCATCCAGCTGCCGAACCTTGCTGCTGAGAACACCCTGGTCATTGACGCAGAGATGTTCTACACCAACACCGGTGAGGGTCTGCACCGTTTCGTGGACCCCGCCGACGGCGAAGTGTACCTGTACTCCCAGTTTGAGGTGCCGGACTCCCGCCGCGTGTTCCCCGTCTTTGAGCAGCCCGACCTGAAGGCTGAATTCGAGTTTATTGTGCGCGTTCCCTCGCACTGGGTGGTTGTGTCTAACCAGCCCGAGGTGAAGGTTGAGGAGAAGGAGTGCGGTTGCGGCCGTGCGAAGACTTGGTTCTTCAAGCCGACCCCGCGCATGTCTTCGTACATTACCGCGATTGTGGCTGGCCCCTACGAGAAGGTCACCAGCGAGCTGACTAACTCTGAGGGTCGCGTGATTCCGCTGGGCGTGTACGCCCGCAAGTCCCTCATGCCGTTCGTGGATGCTGAGGACATGTTTGAGCTGACCCGTCAGGGCTTCGAGTTCTACGAGGACCAGTTCAAGACCCCGTACCCGTTCGAGAAGTACGATCAGCTGTTCGTGCCCGAGTTCAACGCCGGTGCGATGGAGAACGCTGGCTGCGTGACCTACCTGGAGACTTACGTCTTCCGTTCCAAGGTTGCGGAGGCTCTGCGTGAGCGCCGCGCTATCACCGTTCTGCACGAGCTGGCTCACATGTGGTTCGGCGACCTGGTCACCATGAAGTGGTGGAACGACCTGTGGCTGAACGAGTCCTTCGCTGAGTTCATGTCGACCCTGGCTGCTGCGGAGAACACCCGCTACGCGAAGGAGGCGTGGGCTACCTTCGCCGCTTCGGAGAAGACCTGGGCATACCGTCAGGATCAGCTGTCTTCGACTCACCCGATTGTGGCTGAGATCCGTGACCTTGCCGATGTTCAGGTGAACTTCGACGGCATTACGTACGCGAAGGGCGCTTCGGTGCTGCGTCAGATGGTGGCGTGGGTTGGCCAGGAGAACTTCATGGCCGCTCTGAAGGTGTACTTCGATAAGCACAGCTGGGGTAACACCGTTCTGGACGACCTGCTGGTTGAGCTGGAGCGCACCTCCGGCCGTGACGTGCGTGCGTGGAGCGCTAAGTGGCTTGAGACCGCTGGCGTGAACACTCTTGCCGTTGAGGTTGAGAACGACGAGGCTGGCAACATTTCTTCGCTGGGTATTCGCCAGTCCTACGCTGAGGGCTTCGAGACCCTGCGCCCGCACCGTGCAGTGATTGGTTTCTACAACCTGGTCGACGGCAAGCTGACCCGCACCGACCGCATCGAGCTGGACATTGACGGCGAGCTGACCGTGGTCGAGGAGGCTCTCGGTAAGAAGCGCCCCGACCTGCTGCTGCTGAACGATGAGGACCTGGCGTACGCAAAGATTCGCCTGGACGAGCGTTCCATTGAGACCGCCATCAAGCACCTGGGCGACATTGATTCGTCCGTGGCTCGCGGCGTGGTCTGGGGTTCGCTCTGGGATACCGTGCGTGACGCTCAGATGCCGGCACGTAAGTACGTTGACCTGGTGCTGAACAACATCGGTAAGGAGACCAACTCCACCGCTCTGCGCACCCAGATCAACAACCTGTCCGCTACTCTGCACTCCTTCGTGGCTCCTGAGGCTCGCGAGGAGACCCGCCACCGTGCCGCTGACCGTCTGTGGGAGCTGGCATGCGTTGCAGAGCCCGACTCGGATGCTCAGCTGCAGCTGCTGCAGGCGTTCATCAACCAGACCCGCACCGAGGAGCAGTACGACAACGTGCAGCGTCTCTTCGAGGGTGAGCTGACCCTTGAGGGCCTGGATATTGACGCTGACCTGCGTTGGAACCTGGTGTGCCGCCTGGCTACCGGTGGCCGTTTCTCCGCCGAGCAGATTGCTGCGGAGCTGGAGAACGACAACACCGCGAACGGTCAGCAGTACGCCGCTCAGGCATACGCGTCGATTCCGACCGCGGAGGCTAAGGCTGAGTACTGGAACAAGATCATGGTGACCGGCGAACTGTCGAACATGATTCAGCGTTACGCTATTTCCGGTTTCAAGTCCGGCAAGCCCGAGCTGATTGCCCAGTACGATGAGCCGTACTTCGAGCAGATTGAGGGTATTTGGCGTTCGCGTTCGCACGAGATTTCCATGCAGATTATTGGTGGCATGTACCCGAGCGAGCCGACCGCTGAGCTGCTGGAGCGTACCGAGGCGTACCTGGCTTCTCTGCCTGAGGATGCTGCGGCTCTGTACCGTCAGATTGCGGAGGCACGCGACGGCGTGGCTCGTGCGCTGAAGGTTCAGGCGGCTGACATCTAACAATGCTTGTGAGCTGAGGCGGGTTCATTGCCTGCTCTCATAAGTTTTTATTCGTCCCCTTCTACCCCGATTCGGGGTGGGAGGGGACGTTTCTATATGGGGGGTATGCCGGTTCTATTTTGAGTTGTGCCCCAAGTTGCGCACCGAGTCTAATTCTTGTCACTGCGGTGCATATTTTTTGTTATTTTCATTTGAATATCCCTCAAAAGCTCTCTACTTGGGGTTGCGCCTATCGTATACTGTTGTGCATGCCTTCTATCAAGTCTCCTATCGCGAAAGTTTCTCTGACCGGCACAATCCTTGCTGTGGTTGCCGCCGGTTCCTTTGGCGTGTACTCCGCAGGAGGCTTCATCGCGCCCGGTGGCACCGCCGCTACCGCTGCTACGGGCGCCGAGCCTACCCAGTCGGCGCAGGAAAGCCCCAGCGAGTCCCCCTCCCCCGAGCCGACTCCGGAACCGACCACCCCGGCGCAGAAGATGGAACGCACCGCGCAGAACGCCTTCGGCAAGGAGGGCGCACAGGCAACCGGTGAGATTCAGGCGCCGTTCTCCACCTCCGCTGATGCCGCCGACATGCTGGTTCAGCAGTTCAAGGGTGGCGTGGTCATGTACACCCCCAAGTACGGTCCGGTTGCGGTGGAATCCGGCGTCTACGAGCACTGGTGGAAGCAGCGCGGGTACAGCGACTTTGCCGGTTGGGAGGGTCTGCCGGTGAGCTGGCGATCCAAGAAGGGCGTTCTGTACACCAAGTTTGAGAAGGCTGAACTCTACTGGGATAAGGCGAACGGTCTGCCGCGTAACACCAATGTTCTTGGCGCTAAGGATGCCCTGGTGATTGGTGACTCGCAGGTGACCGCAACCTCCTGGGTTGGTTTGGGTCTGAAGCAGGCAGGTTTCGTCCCGTACCTGTTCCGTTGCGGCGGCATCGGTTTTGTGACTGCCCGCGAGGGTGTGTGCCCCTCCTACTATCAGGGTGTGATGGGTGGCCGTTGGGCTCTGCCGAGCGGTAACCCCGGCGTGATTTACCTGGACGCCTCCGGCAATGACATTTACATTCACGAGGATGAGACGAAGGCGCGCGAGCACGTGAACGCTCACCAGACTCAGGTCATTGAGCAGCTGCGACGTATGTACCCGTCGTCGAAGATTGTGTTCGGTGGTGTGGTGTCTATGGATGAGGCGTCTGCACCGGATAAGCAGGTGGCGCATAAGCGTCACGTGGCAAACGAGGTGGCAAGGCAGGGTGCCCGCGAGACCGGCGTGCTGTTCATGGACACCTCGGGCTGGCAGAGCCTCTACCTGGCTGAGGGTGACATGGCTGATGGCGTGCATCTGAAGGAGAAGGCGCACCATAAGCTGGCGGGCCCCTTTGCGACTCGTCTGCGTGAACTGCTCGGCACCGCGTAAACTAACTGTGTAATCAGCCGAGTACATCAGCTTCGATCAACGCATATAGCATTAGAATGAGGCGCCGGGAGGATTGAATCCTTCCGGCGCCTCATTCGTTTGAGTGGGTTACCCACCGCAGCTCTCAAGTTAGTGTGCGGGTTTTATGCCGCGACGTTTGCCTGGCGTTCCTTCGCCTCGGCCTTCTGGTGTGCGAGCACGCCCTCCGCAAGGCGACGCTTCTGACGCTCACGAGCGGCTTCCTTCTCACGCTGCTCGGCAGCCCAGGCGACCGGGTCAATGTCAATCGACTCGTAGTGCCATTCGCCAATGTAGTCGCGAATCGGGGCGACCCAGGTGACGGGAATGCCGCGGCGCAGGTACACCTCGTGGTCGGTGTCTTCAAAAGCGTGGATAATGCGGTTGCCGTCAGCAATCAGGGACTCAATGACGGAGTCCTTCCATGCGGGGCTGTTGGAGCCGTCGTTGCCGGGCTTAGCGAACACGTGCTTGGGTTCCAGACCTGCGCGGGCGATGAACTGGTTCAATTCCTTCATGTAGGTGCCATCGCGGCCGGTAATTACTACGACCTCTGCGCCGGTGTCTGCTGTGATTTCGCGAACACGGTCGGCAACTTCAACATTGACCGTGGCGTTGCGGATGGCCTTGAAGAATCGGCGGTTGCTTGCGAAGAAACCGGTCAGGTACTTATCCATCTGATCTCGGTTGCTGGCAAGGGTACCGTCAATGTCGACTGCAATCAGATCCATATAGGTCTCACTTTCGATCCGTACGGGAAGAATGCGCCTGGTGAGGGCGCGGCGGAAGAGTTCCCGTGCGGTGTGGCTGGTAATCGGTGTGTCAAAGACGCCCCGGTGAAAGGGCGTAGTTTTTCTAGAATACCCTATTTTCGTAAAGTAATGCCTTATCGAAAGTCATTATTACAAATCCCCCGATGATGTCATGAGACGCAAAAATAGCTGGCGGCGCAGGTCAGAACCCGTACCGCCAGCTGAGAAAGATCTAGCAAAGCCTAGAGAGGGGGGGTTAGAGTAGCGAACCGGAACCGCGGCGCACCAGCACCATACCGGCGGGCGCCACAATGCGCAGCCACTCCTCCGAACCTACATGCGCAGCGAAGAGCGGCAGATCGCCCGTGAAGCCTTCCGGGATGAAACCGAACACGCGCAGGGCGAATGCCGCGCCGGTCGGTACTAGCACGGTATCGAACTCGGGTAGGTACTCGAGCACCATGTCGGAGGACCAAATACGCGAGCGCACCGTGGAAAGCACAGCAGCGCCGGGGTTCTCGGGCAGGGCGCGTTCTACCGCCTCCAGACCTTCTGCGGTGGCGCGGTGGAACTCTTCAATCGGGACGGTACCAACCTCGTACCAGCCGCTGAGCGGGGCTGACTTGCCAGCCCAGCTAGCGTTGACGGTCACCGGCGGCATGAACAGCACCAGCTGCGAGTTCTCTTCGTTGCCCTGTTCTTCTGCCTGCTTCTGCAGACGCGCCAGACGGTCCAGCAGCGCCTGCGCCTGTACGGTCATGTCCAGGGTGGAGTCAGCCAGCAGGTGCAGGGCACGCAGACCCATGATGACCGGGGTGTCCGAAGAGGCATCCTGCGGCTCCAGGGAGCAGGCGAATACCGCCACCACGCGGCCGCGCGCGGTCAGGCGGATAGCGGCGTCCGGGTTCACCGCCAGGGCGCGAGAAATGTAGGTGGCAAGGTCCTTGACCACTGCGGCACCCTGCGCGCCGCCGGGCAGGATCAGGTAGGGCTCCTCCACGCCTTCGTGGGGGTTGTACTTGAGCTCAATAGGTGCTGCCGCGTTCGGTGCGCTGTTCTGTTCGGGAGCGTTCTCCTGCACGGGGGTATTGTCAGGGGTGGTTTCAGACGGCGTAGTCATTTCTGCTCCTTTTCGGCGTTGGCCTGCTCGGTGGCAAGGGGTGGGTGATATATGCGATGGTGTGTTAGGGGAACGTTCCGGATTGTTCATCCAGATCGATAATCCGGGCCGTTGTTCCTAGTCAATGTTCCGAATCAACCTGTCGTGGTTGTCTCAGAGTATGCTCTCCCACTCTACGCCAGAAACCGGCTCATTGAAAACGTGCGAGAATAAAACCATGACCAAGCCCACTGTGACCCAAAACCTCATGCGGATGCTGGACCTCTCCCCCGTGGAGGCGGCGCCCGCCTCCTTCGGTAGTGATGAAGTGTCTACCGGCGTGACGCTCACCCGCGAACAGCCGCGTACTTTCGGTGGTCAGGTTCTTGCCCAGTCGATTATTGCCGCCGACCGCACGGTGGAGGGCAAGGACATCCACTCGATTCACGCCTACTTTCTGCGCCCCGGCGATATTGAGCGTGAGCTGTTCTTCGCCACTCAGCGCCTGAACGATAGCCGTTCCTTCTCGACCCGCCGCGTGCAGGTGTTCCAGGATGAGGCGCCCATGTTCTCGGCGATTATGTCGTTCCAGTCCGATAGCCGCGGCCCGGAGCACACCGCAGTGACCATGCCGGAGGTGCCGGACCCCGAATCATTGCCGATGGTCAGCGACTACCTGGGTCAGCTCCCCCACCCCATTGCACAGGCGGTCTCGTGGGAGCGCCCGATTGATATGCGACACGTGGACGCACCCCTGTACACTCAGGCGGATGCCTCCTCGACACAGCCGCGTGCCTGTGTGTGGTTCAAGACCTTTGACCGCCTGGTGCGTGCTGATGGTTCTGAGGCATCGGAGGCGGAGCACCGCGCCGCTATCGCCTACGCTTCGGATTATCTGCCGCTGGAGCCGGCTCTGCGCCGTCACGGCAAGTTCTGGCTGGAGCCGGGCCTCAAGAGCGCCTCGCTGGATCACGCGATGTGGTTCCACCGTTCGGCGCGTGCCGATGAGTGGCTGCTGTACGTGCTGGATTCCCCGAGCGCGCAGGGTGGCAGGATGCTCGCGCAGGGTTCGATTTTCAATCGTTCCGGTGAGCTGGTGGCGACTGTGGCGCAGGAAATGATGTTCCGCCTGCCGGAATACCGCTAAAGTTCCGATACAAACGTTAGAGCATACAGAAAGACCGTGTGAGGTGGTTGTCTCACACGGTCTTTCTTATGTTCTAGTGTACGTTCTAGACGGGGCGAAGAAGCTCTTATTTAGCTTCGCCGTCAATAACACCGTCCGGGGAAATGTGCACGGTGCTCTTGGTGCGGCGGGAAACAAAGAAGTCACCCACGAATACCAGACCGGTCACCAGAAGACCCAGTGCTGCCATCCATACTGCCGCCACGCCGTAGATTATCGGGAACAGCACCACGAGCAAGCCCAGAATAAGGGTACCAATAGCAGAGAGCTGCAGGTGGCGTCCGGCGGCGTAGCTCAGGTATTTCATGGCCTGGGCAGTCATCAGACGAATCAGCGCCCACATAATCATCCACGTACCCACAATGGTCGGGATGAAGGTTGCCTGTGCACCCACCGAGGCAGTCAGCAGAATCAGGCCAGCCACCACGGTCAAGATGCCGTCAACCAGGTCCCAGCCGGTACGTGCCTGCTTTGGCGTGCCGAAGTAACGTACCAGTTCAAACACGCCACCAAGCCACACCGAAATGGAGAACACATAACCCAGAACTACCAGCGGAATAGCGGGATTGGCGAACATGTAGATTGCCGCTGCAATCAGCAACAGACCGGTAACCAAGGACATCCAGTTATATTTTGAAAGCATAATGCTCTTCTCTTCGTAATCACATGTGTCAGTTGCACTTACGTGCATACCCATTATAAACCGTGAATATGAAATCCGCCACGATATATCGGTCGCCACTGAGCGAACTATTTCTACCGACGAATAACCCACCACGTAGCGGAACAACACGTGAGATAGCAGGACTATACCCCTTCCCCAGCAGACACAGCGAAGCCCCGCCTCCTGCGTCATAACAGCATCAGGAGGCGGGGCTTACCACCAAACCCTATCGGGTCAGCTTGCGGTGCACCACGCGGTGCGGCTTAGCAGCCTCAGGGCCGAGGCGCTCAATCTTGTTCTTCTCGTAGGACTCGAAGTTACCCTCGAACCAGTACCACTGATCCGGGTTCTCATCGGTGCCCTCCCACGCCAGGATGTGGGTTGCCACGCGGTCCAGGAACCAACGGTCGTGGGAGACGACCACTGCACAGCCGGGGAATTCCAGCAGCGCATTTTCCAGGGATGCGAGGGTCTCAACGTCCAGGTCGTTAGTGGGCTCATCGAGCAGCAGCAGGTTACCGCCCTGTTTGAGGGTCAGCGCCAGGTTCAGACGGTTACGCTCACCACCGGAGAGCACACCCGCCTTCTTCTGCTGGTCCGGGCCCTTGAAGCCGAACGCGGAAACGTACGCACGCGAAGGCATTTCAACGTTGCCGACCTGGATGTAGTCCAGACCGTCAGAGACGACCTCCCAGAGGCTCTTCTCCGGGTCGATGTTCGCGCGGTTCTGGTCAACGTACGAGATCTTCACGGTCTCGCCGACCTTCAGCTCGCCGCCGTCCAGGGGCTCCAGGCCAACGATGGTCTTGAACAGGGTGGACTTACCCACACCGTTAGGACCAATCACACCGACAATGCCGTTACGGGGCAGGGAGAAGGACAGGCCGTTAATCAGGGAACGGCCGTCGAAGCCCTTCTGCAGGTTCTCAGCCTCAATAACGACGTTACCCAGGCGGGGTCCCGGAGGAATCTGAATCTCTTCGAAGTCAAGCTTGCGGGTCTTCTCAGCATCCGCAGCCATCTCCTCGTAGCGTGCCAGACGAGCCTTCGACTTAGCCTGGCGGCCCTTAGCGTTGGAGCGGACCCAGTCCAGTTCCTCGCTCAGGCGCTTAGCGAGCTTAGCGTCCTTCTTGCCCTGAACTTCGAGGCGGGAGCGCTTCTTCTCCAGGTAGGTGGAGTAGTTACCCTCGTAGGGGTACAGGTTACCGCGGTCAACCTCAGCGATCCACTCGGCAACGTGGTCGAGGAAGTAACGGTCGTGGGTAATCGCGATGACGGCACCCTCGTAGGACTGCAGGTGCTGCTCCAGCCAGAGCACGGACTCTGCGTCCAGGTGGTTAGTGGGCTCGTCGAGCAGCAGCAGGTCAGGCTTCTGCAGCAGCAGCTTGCACAGTGCCACGCGGCGGCGCTCACCACCGGAGAGGTGGGTGACGGGCATGTCAGCGGGCGGGCAGCGCAGCGCCTCCATTGCCTGCTCCAGCTGGGAGTCGAGGTCCCAGGCGTTAGCGGCGTCGATAGCTTCCTGCAGCTGACCCATTTCTTCCATGAGGGCGTCGAAGTCAGCGTCGGGCTCAGCCATGAGAGCGGAGATTTCGTTGAAGCGGTCCAGCTTGGACTTGATTTCGCCCACGCCTTCTTCAACGTTGCCCAGAACGGTCTTCTCTTCGTTCAGCGGCGGCTCCTGCATGAGGATACCCACGGTGTAGCCTGCGGTCAGGCGTGCCTCACCGTTGGAGGGCTGGTCGAGGCCAGCCATGATCTTCAGGATAGTCGACTTACCCGCACCGTTCGGACCAACCATACCGATCTTGGCGCCGGGGAAGAACGACATCGTCACGTCGTTAAGGATGACCTTGTCGCCCACAGTCTTGCGGGCCTTGATCATCTGATAAATAAATTCAGCCATAGTTACCTATTTTAGCGTGGATTTGCCGGGCAGTACGAGAGTTTTAGGTTGCGTGCTAGGCGGGGTACCGTGCGGGGCACTAGACTCGAAGCTATGAGCACAAACCCCTCCCCCAAACTTCTGCGACCCGAGAACCTGGAGCAGACCCTGCACCGCCTCGCGCTCGCCATGCCTCTGGCAACCTCCGACCAGCCGTTCGGGCCCGAGCACACGGTGTACCGCATCGGCGGCAAGATGTTCGCCATGTACACGGAGGGTATCGGCTACCCCATTGTGAACCTGAAGACCGACCCGGAAGAGTCGGAGGTGCTGCGGCGCATCTACCCGAGTATCATCCCGGCATGGCACATGAATAAGAGGCACTGGATTTCCGTGGGTGCCGGTGAGGGTGTCACCGAGCGGGTGCTAGAAGAGCTGGTCGAGGATGCGTACCTGCGCGTCATGTACTCGTTACCCAAGGCGAAGCGACCCATCGAGTTCCGCGAGCGCCCGGTACCCGAAAAGCACTAGGCTAAAACCACCAGGTGGGAATAATCCGCCAGAATTTTCGTCATTAAATAGCGGAGCGGGTGAGCCTCGGTCCGGACCACCGAATCGCTCACCCGCTAAGCAAAGCACTTTTCTATCCGCGACTGGGAGGGTCATCAACCACGATGAACGCTCGAACCACCAAGCTCCCATCCCATATATTGCGGGGTCCAGTACCATGCACCACTTGTGTGAATACGTGATAGTTGAGTCGGCTCCCCTGCCAGACCTTCCTATGCAGAGGAGGTACTCACACGGGTGCGCTGAATATTCCCTTGAGTGACTCGGCTGTCTCATGCGATGTAGCCGAGAGGGGATCGCTGTCCTCGCCCGAACTACCGGCACGGACGAAGTGTGCTCTCGGGAACAATAATAACCTTTTTGCATTAAAGTGTCACTTTCGGATTGAAGGATATAGAGGGCATTTATTGACCATAATTCAGGTGTTTTATAGCGCCGAACCCACATATCCAATAACCACGAAATACCTGCAGATTTTATGCCCCGAAAAATCAAGGAGGGGCCACGCTGACCCTTCCTTATACCGCCTCCACATGGGCTAATACCCACTTAAAGCAATATTCAGAAAAGTCAGTGCGACCCCTCACTATATGAGATAAATTCTTTATCTCACATGGGCTTCAGCCATAAATCCGGTCAGACGCAGACAAACACAGATGTTAGTCGTCGAACTCCACCTTCTCGAAGCTCATGGTGCCATCAGCGTGAGAGACAACAGTATTCGGGTCACGCTCACGACGAGCCGCCGCGTACGCATCGTGGCTTGCCTCATCAACCCAGCGGGTCACCACAAAGTAGTCGCCGCCCTCATCCAGGGGGCGCCACAGCTCAAAACCCTCAAAGCCGGGGAAAGAGTCAGCGATGTGGCGGGCAGCTGCGAAGCGCTTCTCCAGCTCAGCCTGGTTGTCGCCAACGACAGCAAGACGGTGAACCTTAACAACGGACATGTGTCCTCCTTCTGTTGAGTACGTGCTTTCAACGATGAAAGCGTATTACCACCTCGCGCCACCTATAGATAGGCTATGTTCTTAGCGAGGTTACCCTCAGAATAACGGTTCACGGGCACAAAAAATAGGGGTCAGCGCCAACTAACAGTTATATGACGCTAACCCCCATTCAGAGGATTACGAGGCGCTCGCGAGCGCCTATTCGAGGCCTAGGAATTTGCCTCGGGCTGGGCGGTATCGGGCTGAGTAGATTCACCCTGAGGTGCGGTATCCGCCTGAGCGGCGGTATCAGCCTGCACTGCGGGGCTCTTCTTTGCTTTCTTCTGAGCCGCCTTCGGCGGGTTCGCAAAATGCACCCCGCGCTCAGCCAAGAAACGGCGGTCCTTCTTATCCCACTGCTCCACCGGGTACGCCTCCAACAGGTCCGGGCGGCGCTCCAGGGTGCGCTCAATCTGACGGTCACGACGCCAACGCGCAATCGCACCGTGATTACCCGACAGCAGCACCTCCGGCACCTCACGGTCACGCCACACGGCGGGCTTCGTGTACACCGGGTACTCCAGCAGACCGCCCGTGTGCGACTCCTCCTCCAGGGAGGCGGGGTTACCCATCGCGCCCGGAATCAGGCGGGTGATAGCCTCAATCATCGCCATGACCGCGACCTCGCCACCGTAGAGCACGTAATCGCCCAGGGACACGGGCATCACGCGGAAGCTCTCCTGCGCCCAGTCCAGCACACGCTCGTCAATGCCCTCGTAGCGCGCCGGAGCGAAGACAATATGCTTCTCCTCCGCCAGCTCATACGCCATCGCCTGATCGAAAACGGCACCCGCCGGGGACGGGACAATCAGCAGCGGGCGGGTATCAGCGGCGGGTTCGACAGGCTCGGCACCCTCAGTAGAGTCTTCGGAAGCGGCATTCAGCGGGGAGGCGGCAAGCACCTCGTCCAGCGCCAAGCCCCACGGCTCCGCCTTCATCACCATGCCCGCGCCACCGCCGTACGGGGTGTCGTCCACCGTGCGGTGACGGTCAAAGGTGTACTCACGCAAATCGTGCAGGTGCAGATCCACCAGACCCTTCTCACGCGCCTTACCCAGCAGGGACAGCTTCAGCGGCTCCAGGTACTCGGGGAAAATCGTGACCACATCGTAGCGCACGGACTACTCCCCCGCCTGCTCGGTAGCCTGCTCAGCATCCTCAACCAGGTCAATCAGACCCGCCGGAGGAGTCAACAGCACAAAGCCGGGCTCGTCCTCGGTCGAGGGAACCACCTCGGGCACAATCTCCTCAACAAAAGGAATCATGATCTCTTCACCCGCACCGGATGCAAGGCGCGGCGAACGAGCCAGCTTAATCAGCAGCAAATCCTGAACCGGCATGGTCTGCAGACCGGTCACCTTGCCCAGCGGCTTGCCAACAGCCGGGTTATCCACGGGGCTCTCACCCTCGGGCACGTCAGCGAGCAGGTACACGGGCAGGTTCACGAGCTCCTGCTCGTAGAAGCCCTCTTCATCGCCCTCATCCTCGGGCACCTCGTAGACCAGGCGGCTACCGCGCAGCTCCTCAGCCTGATTGCGGGTGGTCACCTCATCAAAACGGACCACCAGAATCTTCTTGTTCCAGCGGGCACCGGCAACCGTCAGCTCACCGGTAGGCGCCACCGAAGCGGCAGCAGAGCCGGGCTTAAAATTCTCGATACCGAGCACCTCACCGCGGGCAAAACGCTCCTGCGGGGCATCAGTAAAGAGCTGAACCGTCACCTCACCACGAATACCGTGAGGCTTACCGATACGAGCCACCACAACCTGCATAATTTTCCTCCGCTGGATACAAGCTAAAAACCTACGCCGTGCACGTGCACGGCTCCCACTATTCTACCGGGCACTTAGGACGGGCGCATTCTGCCGCCCGCGCTACAACCGGGACCGCTACCGGGACCGGGGTACGCGAAAGCCCCCGCCTTCCGGAAAAACTCCGGGAGCGGGGGCTTCAAGCGTTTACGAGCTAGCGTCGCTTTTTGTCGGTGTCGATAATGTCGATACGCATCGGCTCGCCATCAGAAATAGCCTCCATCACCAGACGGATGCTCTTGGCGGTACGACCAGACCTGCCGATAACTCGGCCCAGGTCATCCGGATGCACGCGAACCTCAAGGGTTTCACGGTGACGCTGAGTGCGCAGGCGCACCTTCACGTCCTCCGGACGATCGACAATCCCTCGAACCAGGTGTTCGAGTGCGTCAGCCAACATAATTACTCAGCTGCTTCCTCAGCCTCAGCCTCGGGTGCTGCTTCCTCAGCAGCCTCTTCAGCCTTCTCAGCCTTGGGGGTGATAGCCTCGGGCAGGATCACGGAACCCTTTTCGGGAACAACGAACTCAGCCTTAGCCTCGACGGGCAGAACCTTGGACTCTGCCTTCTCGCCCTTGAATGCAGCCCAGTCGCCCGAGAGCTTCAGCAGAGCCAGAACCTGCTCGGTCGGCTGTGCGCCGACGGAGAGCCAGTACTGAGCACGCTCAGAGTTGATCTCGATACGCGAGGGGTGCTCGGTCGGGTGGTAAATACCAATCTCTTCGATGGTCTTACCGTCGCGCTTGACGCGCGAATCAGCGACCACAACGCGGTAACGAGGATCGCGGATCTTACCCATACGCTTGAGACGAATCTTAACAGCCACTTTAGTGGTTACTCCTGTTTCATAATTTGGTGCGAGGCACACGGTTCAGCACCCGTGGGGCGGGCCATTCACGGCGCCTCTATGGACACAACGGCGCGCGAAGAGAGGGGTCGCGCGTCGCCGGGTACTCAGCTAGGGTATCAGAGCCCAAGATTTTAAGCTAGCGACACGGAAAAATAATTGCCGCAGGCACCGAACATCACTTTTAAACAGCGTTCTGTTCCCGTGATGTGCCCGGCTGTGCCCGGTCACTCGGCTGTTACTCGGCTCAAATAGCTGCCCCGGCGCCCTCACCGATGAGCTCTAGTCGAGGTTGCTAGGAATTGATGTGGCTAGGAGTCGAGGTTGCTCATCTCCAGAGTCTCCCCCGTCTCCAGGGCGCGGTAGCACTCACGCAGACGCTCCACCATCGACGGGCGCACATAACCCTCCAGGTTCTCCGGAGCCACCCACTCGTAGGTCACCAGCTCGGCATCCTGCAGGGTAATCTTCGTATCCGCCGCAATCACGCCGCCGTCGTACATGTAGTAGGTCGAATCACCCCACACACCCAGCGACAGGCCGTGGAAAATCAGCAGCACGCGACCCAGCTTCAGGTCCAGGCCCAGCTCCTCCACAATCTCACGCTCGCAACCGGGCTTGGGGGCCTCGCCCGCCTCCACGGTACCGCCGGGAAGAATCCAGCCGTCCTTATAGTTCGGCTTCACCAGCAGCATCTCGCCGCGCTCATTACGAATCAGCGCGCCCGCCGCCAAACGGCGCGTAGGCAGGGTGGCGATAAAAGCCTTCAGCTCTTCATCGCTCAGATAGGAATCCTTCATGGCTTCTTTCCTTTAGCGGTCGGTTTTCTTCGCAGCGCGCTGCCTGATGCTACGCACTATACCCAGGGCACGCTCACGCAGTCCAGAGGGTGCCTGCTCCGTGGACGGGGCGGCATCCTCCACCGTGCGGTAGTTGCCCTCACGTAGGTCATCAATGAGAGTGCGCTTGGTCGAGGGCTGCTCACCGGTGGTATCCCCCGGATGCACCAGCTCAGCATCCGCAACCGGGCGGGCATGCTTCTTCCGCTGCATCTCGTCGAAAGAATGCAGAATCGTCGGAATCAGAGCCGTCTCAACCGTGGCATTCAGCGCAAAGAGTGCGGCAACCACCGAGAACTTACGGCTCGCCTTACCCTGCGCACGGCGGCGGCGCGCCACATTCGCCAAGGTCAGAGCGATAGCGCTCTGAGCGGTCACATCCGCACCCAGGACCAGACCCACGCGGCGGGTCTTCGCACGAATCTGCTCCGGAGTCAGGCGCTTGCGGCGCGAACGAGGCACGGGACTCTGAGCGGAAGAGCCCTGAGCGGAAGTGCTCTGCGGTGCGGGGGCCTGGGGTGCAGGACTCTGATCTGCAGAGCTTGAGGAAGCATCGGGCACGGTCTCAACGCTCGGGGCGGCTTCGTTCTGAGGTGCGAGCGCGACAGAAGGCTCGGGAGCCTGCTGGCTTACCTTTGCCTCGTGCGATGCCTGCTCCTCGGTAGGCGAAGAGTCAGCCTCGTGCAGGGCGCTGTCAAGAGACAGGTAGCCCTCTTCGGTCTCCACGAAGGAATCCTGCGCAGAGCCCTCCGGCGAACCCATGTGCGTGTACTCGTAGGGGATGTGCGCGTTGTTGAGAGCGTCCATCCACTCGGAGAGGGTCACGCGGCGACCGGTCGCCACCAGGCGGTAGCTACGGTCCAGGGGCGAGGTGTAGCCGCCCGGGTAGGGTTCAATCTCCTCATCGTCAAAAGAAGCATCCTCGGCGGGAGTACTCTCGGAGAAGGTAGCCTCAGCATCAATAGATACGGTCGCATCGGCGGACTGCGCGAGCTCCTCATCCTCGTTGCCGAACACGCGAGCCGTGCTAATCGACGCCACATCAAAACCGGTGGTCGGCACCAGCGCCAGCTCGGTAGGAACGTCCAGTAGCTGCAGCACCGACTCCAGCGCCAGGATATTGCTCGTATCGCGCAGGTACGCGTTCAGGCGGCGGCCGGTAATGGAATCAGCCTCCACACCAAACATCGCCATGACATTAGCGATGCCCTGCTCGATTTCTTCCTCATCGGAACCGAAAATCTTCGAACCCGAAAGCTCCGGGGCGCTACCGGGAAGCTCCGACAGCAGATCCTCCAACACGCCGCCAAAACGTGCGACTTCCTCACGGCTGAGGGCACGGTTCAGGCGCTTAGGCACACGCTGCCAGGTGAACTCCTCCACGATGTTCTCGTAGGGTTCGCCGAACGCCTCCAGGTACCACTCCTCATCCGAGTAGGGGTCGCGGGCGGGCTCTTCATAGACCACCAGGTGCTGCTGGTTCGAGTTGCCCTCAGCAATCAGGGCGTTGCAGTTCAGCAGGCCCAGCAGCGCCATCAGATCCACCGGGTCGGCAGAAATGAGGGTCCACTCCCCCGCCGGCGCGGCAACAACCTGGCGGGTACCGGCAGGAAGGTACGCCAAAAGAAGTCCGGTAATCATGTCAATGGGCAGGTCGACGAGCATGGCGGCGTCGCCGTCCACCAGGAACTCCAGCTCACCCTGCCCACCGGGCAGGTCCTCCCACACGGTCGCCTCACCCTCAAGGGCGGCACCAGTAACCGGCAGCTGATCCACCAGCTGCGCCACGTAATCCTCAACGGGGGTACCCACGTGCAGGTGGCCGTCAGCGACCTCCAGCACGTTCATGTAGCCCTCATCATCCACGGCGCACAGCACGTAGAGCTGCACCTGATGCTCCCCCATCTCGTAGGCAATCAGCTCCGGGGAGGCGGCAGTCGCCTCAATGAGGGCGGCAATCAGCTCCTCATCGGTGGTGGAACGAGCCATGATGCGGCGGCGCTGAATCGTCTCCTCCAGCTCCATGGTCTGCTCGATGCGCTCATTGCGCTGCTTCTCGGCGGTGCGCTCCTCATCCTGGGCGCGCAGGTACTCGGGGCTATCCGACTCACCGCTACCGGCGGGCGCGGGGGCACCGTCCCACATGTCGGTGAGCTTATCGACGGTCCACTCTTCGCTCTCCAGGGCGGCGGCGAGGCGGTCAACCTTCGTGCGGTCGTTCCAGGCGCGCTGCTTATCGGGATCTTCCGCCTTCACCTCATCGTGCATGCTGCGGGCTTCACGAATCAGGTTCAGAATGGTTGCGGCAACGTCGTCGACTGCGGGGTCGTCGCTCTCGCTCGAGTAGACGAGGTCGCCAGCCAGTTCGGCGGAGTGCTCACCGTACTCGAGGGCAATACGCGCCCAGACGGGAGTGTACCCGGGAAGGATGCTCGAATCATCGTCGAAATCGCCCACGAGGTCTTCCGAGAACTCGCATGCAGGCTCCTCTACAAACTCAGCGGCAGATGCGCCGGCAGGGTCCTCTACAGCATCATCAGCGAAGGCGCGCTGAGACCACGGCGTGACCTGCTCATTCAGCTGATCATCCGCGTTCTCTCGATCCCAGTTCTGCTCGTTCTGAGCCATTGATACCTTCCCTTCACACCCATTCATGCACCCAAACCGGGCACCATACCGGTACGGGTGCGCCCGTCACCACGTGCGCACCCGTACCACCCCTTACCGGGCTCATATTTGCTCTTACTGCAGGAACTTCTCGAAGCCCTTCGGCAGGTTCATGCTGGACAGATCCATCTCCTGGTTCTGAGCCTGCTGACCGAATGCAGCACCGGCGCGAGCCTGCTGCGCCTTAGCTGCTGCCGCCTCCTGCGCCGCACGCTTCTGCGGGTTGCCGGAGCGAGCCTTCTTCTTCTTGTTGTTGTTCTTCGCGTTCTTACGAGCGCCACCGGCCGCAGCCGCCATACCGGGCATCTGCATACCACCGGGCATGCCGGGCATCTTGCCCGAAGCGAGCTTCTTCATCATCTTCTGAGCCTGAGCGAAACGCTCCATCAGCTGGTTCACTTCAGACACGGTCACACCCGCACCCTTAGCGATACGGGCACGACGAGAACCGTTAATGATGCGCGGAGCCACACGCTCATGCGGGGTCATGGAGCGAACAATCGCCTCCACGCGGTCAATCTCGCGCTCGTCAAAAGCTTCAAGCTGCTGACGCATCTGAGCCGCACCGGGCATCATCATGAGCAGCTTCTTCATGGAACCAAGCTTACGAATCTGCTGCATCTGAGCCAGGAAGTCCTCAAAAGTGAAGTCTTCCTGATCGATGAACTTCTTTGCCATGCGGTCGGCTTCAGCCTTATCCCACTGAGCTTCAGCCTGCTCAATCAGAGTCAGGATGTCACCCATATCCAGGATGCGGCTTGCCATACGGTCCGGGTGGAACTGCTCAAAGTCAGTGACGTTCTCACCGGTGGACGCGAACATAATCGGCTTGCCGGTCACCGAAGCCACCGACAGCGCCGCACCACCGCGGGCGTCACCATCAAGCTTAGACAGGACCACACCGGTGAAGTCCACACCCTCGTTGAAGGCGTTAGCGGTGTTCACGGCGTCCTGACCGATCATCGCATCGATAACGAACAGAACTTCGTGCGGCTCAATAGCGTCACGAATATTACGTGCCTGCTGCATGAGCTCAGCATCAACACCCAGACGACCCGCGGTATCGACAATCACCACGTCGTGCAGCTTAGCGCGAGCCTCAGCCACACCGTCACGCGCCACCTGCACGGGATCGCCGGTGGGTACGTCAAACTCGCTGGTCACACCGGGGTGCGGCGCGTACACGGGCACGCCCGCACGCTCACCAACAACCTTCAGCTGGGTCACCGCATTGGGGCGCTGCAGGTCGGATGCAATCAGCATCGGGGTGTGACCCTGGCCCTTCAGCCAGTGAGCCAGCTTGCCCGCCAGGGTGGTCTTACCGGCACCCTGCAGACCCGCCAGCATAATGATGGTCGGGCCGCTCTTCGCCATGTTGATGCGGCGGGTCGAACCGCCGAGGATGCTCACCAGCTCCTCGTTCACGATCTTCACGATCTGCTGGGAGGGGTTCAGCGCCTCGGAAACCTCCGCACCGAGAGCGCGTTCCTTCACGTGGGCGGTAAATTCGCGGACCACGGGGACGGCGACGTCAGCGTCGAGCAGGGCGCGGCGGATTTCGCGGACGGTTGCATCAATGTCTGCCTCGGAGAGGCGGCCCTTGCCGCGCAGGTTCTTAAAAGTTGCCGTCAAGCGGTCGGAGAGAGAATTGAACACGAGCCGTGATCACTTTCTTAACGTTGAGGTGGCCCCCAGCCGCGAAGGCGAACGGGGATGGTTAGTCAGTCTTTAAGGATACAGGATGCGCGCTTTCTCCCCCGCCTCCACTGTGGATAAGTGGCGCCGGTTCACCCTGAGCTCAGGATTTACGCCCAGGATTTATACTCAACGTCCCCTCCCGCGCCCCTCAGCAAATGCGCGGCAGGTTCCAGACTTACCCCCTCATAGAGGCACAGCAGAAACCCTCAGTAGATGTTCCGCGCCCCGCCTCAGCCTGCTCAACACGTCAGATAGATTAGATTTTCTAGACAGCCTGGGTTAGAATTCTAAAGGTGTTACGCACGAATGCGTGATACGCCCGAGTGGCGGAATTGGCAGACGCGCCTGACTCAAAATCAGGTTCTTCGGAGTGTGGGTTCGAGTCCCACCTCGGGCACCAACGCAAAAGCGGCGGGAAAGTTTGAAGCTTTCCCGCCGCTTTTCTGTATCCGCTTCTATACCCTTTGTACCCCACCCGCGCATCAGATGGGGCAACTACACCAACACACAAAACCGCCGCCCGGCCGTGAGAGTTCACGACCGGGCGGCGGTTCTATATACCGAGCGTACAGGCTGAGGATTATCCCCCGCTACGCATCGAAAAAGATTGGTGAGCGGCTTAGCGCTTGACCTCGTTCTCCTCGTAAGGACGCAGAGCCTCACGCTCGCCCTCAGCACCGTGGACGCGGTGTACCTGAACCATGTTGGTGGTACCTGCCCGGCCTGCGGGAGCGCCGGCAGCAACGACGACCAGGTCGCCAGCTTCTGCCAGGCCGTTCTTGAGCAGGTACTCGTCCACGAAGGTGAAGATAGCTTCCTGATCAGTAATCATCTCAACCTGCTCAGCTTCAACACCCCACAGCATGGACAGGAAGGAACGAACCTTCGAGCTGGTGGTGAATGCAACCACGGGGGTCTCGGGGCGCAGACGTGCCAGACGACGTGCGGAGTCACCGGACTGGGTGAAGGTTACGATGAGCTTTGCGTCCAGCTGGTCAGCGATGTTCACTGCTGCGCGGGTGATTGCGCCACCGCGGGTGCGGGGCTTGCGATCCAGCTCGGGCACGCGGTACAGGCCGCCCTTTTCGGTGTCGCTGATGATTGATGCCATTGCCTGCAGGGTCAGGATCGGGTACTTACCGACCGAGGTCTCACCGGAGAGCATCACAGCGTCTGCACCGTCGAGGATTGCGTTAGCGCAGTCAGAAACCTCTGCACGGGTGGGGACGGGGTTGTCGGTCATGGACTCAAGCACCTGGGTTGCCACGATGACGGGCTTTGCCCAGCGACGTGCCATGTCGATTGCCTTCTTCTGGACGAGGGGAACCTCGGAGAAGGGCAGTTCAACACCGAGGTCACCACGAGCGACCATGATGCCGTCGAACTTGTCGATGATGTCCTGCAGGTTCTCAACTGCCTGGGGCTTCTCGATCTTGGCAATGACGGGTACGCGAATATCCTCTTCGTCCATGATCTTGTGGACGGGGTCAACGTCTGCACCGGTACGGACGAAGGAGAGTGCAATGATGTCTGCACCCATCTTCAGTGCGAAGCGCAGGTCGTTTGCGTCCTTCTCGGTCAGCGCGGGCAGGGAGACTGCTGCGCCGGGCAGGTTGATGCCCTTGTTGTTGGAGATGGGACCACCGACGACCACGCGGGTGCGAACGCGGGTGGGAGTTACCTCAATAGCTTCGAGGCGGATCTTGCCATCGTCGAGCAGGAGCTTGTCGCCGGGCTTTACGTCGCCGGGCAGACCTTTGTAGGTGGTGCCACAGATTTCTGCGGTACCTTCAACGTCTTCGGAGGTGATGGTGAAGTCTGCGCCGGGCTCAAGGTATTCCTTGCCGTTTGCGAAACGCTCGAGGCGAATCTTGGGGCCCTGCAGGTCGGCGAGGATTGCAACGTCCTTACCGAGCTTTGCAGACTGGTCACGGATGGTGTCGTAGCGTGCCTGGTGCTCGGCGTGGTCACCGTGGCTCATGTTCAGACGGGCGACGTTCAGGCCAGCCTTGATTGCCTCGGAGATCTTCTCGGGGGATTCGATTGCCGGACCGATGGTTGCAACGATTTTTGCGCGCCTCATGTACCTAACCTTTGTGTGTTGTTTTACGTGACCCCTGGGGGTTCACGCTGATTTTCCGGGGAAGACTGACGTCAAATTCCCAATTATTCCCACGTGCTCCAACATGTAGCCACGTGCCGGATGCGTGGGTTTCTTATCTAATTATAGGGGTTTTAGTGTCATTTGGGTATGCTTCTCCCGCCCCTTTCAGTCAGAAGAATAGTGTTTCAGGTCGCATTTTGAGTACAACTTCTCCCCATCAATCGCATCCCAAGAATCCAATTTTTACCCCCACCACCTCCAACTCGCCCGGAAAGTAGATTAGGGTACTTTTTACCCATACTTAGCCCCTACTGCGCAATATTTAGTCACACTCGAGAACCTTCGATTGTATTTCAAAAACATAGAGACACTCAGAGTGGGCTATGAGAAGATAGATAGGGCATCCAAGAGCTAGGCGATTTCACATTTTCGCGCGCCTAGCCTATATTGGAACCCATAATTAGTATTTGAAATGCGAAATATATCTGGAAGGTTCACAGATGACTACTCGCGTGCTGATTATCTTCGGCTCCACCTACGGCTACACCGAACAGTACGCCACCTGGCTGGCAGAAGATTTGCGTGCACTCCCGCAGGCTCCCGAAGTTGAGACTGTCCCCGCCTCCAAGGTCACCCCCGAGCAGGCAGAGGCATTCGACGCTTTCGTCATTGCCGGCAGCGACTACGGTGGATTCCTCAACGGCGCACCGGCACTTCGCAAGAAGATTCTGCCGATTATTGCACCCAAGAAGAACCGCACCGCATTCTTCACCGTCTCCTTCACCGGTGAATACTCCAAGAAGCTGCTGGACAAGGCCGTCGCCAAGAGCTACACCCCCGAACTGACCGAAGGTCGCCCCGTCTACCACCTGCGTGGCGGCATCGACTTCGACAAGATTTCGCTGGCTCACAAGACCGCCCTGAAGGGCCCGGTGCGCGCATGGCTCATGGCGAACCCGCACCCGAACGAGGGCATTCAGCAGATGCTCGAATGCTACAAGACTGGCAAGGCTGAGTACATCGATCGCGAGACCCTCAAGCCGCTGGTCGAGGACATCGCCAAGTTCCTCTAAGCCTTTCGGGAAACACAAGCTTTCGCCTCTTCCCACCCGTCTCTTTCAGCCGGACACCAGAACCTGAAAGAGCGGGCGGGAAGAGCCGAGAAAAACGTGCCAACAGGCACCATATACGTGGTCGATGACTCTTCATCTCTCCTGCATCGGCCATGTAACTCCGGATGCTAGGTGCGAGGCCGCACCCCAACAGTAGCCGGATACTGAGGGGGTGGGTCTTTGTGTGTGCGGCCCACCCCCTTCCTTTATGCCCCAAGAGGTATTCCCTCAGTCCGATCACACCGCGCTCGACACCCCGCTAGACACCTCGACAGGCAGGCAACCCAATAGCGCGGTCCACACAGTGAAATTCGCAACGCCTCGGCGTGTCGCGTGCCTAAAATTTTGTCCCAAAAACTTGAGCCAATAAATGCACCGACAAGCCACAAAGTAAAACAGACACCCCAAAGATTCCAGGTTACTGTGCACTCTGCGAAAGATATGCCGCCAGAATGACACCCCAAATCATTGCGCACATCGGTGCAGGTACCGTACGCTGTTAGCTGTGTCAGCCGCTTGACATACCCGGCAACCGACACACATCACTTCAACTACCCCACATATTCACTCGTGCCAGAAGCCCCCGCACAGGGCCACATCGGCACATCCACCTCTCAAACACAGGCAAAATCTATGAAGAAACTCCAGACTGCCGCGCGCTCCGCAGCAGCCCGCTCCATCATGGCGTCCGCAGTCACCCTGGTCGCCGCATCCCTCACCTCCGTTCCCGCCGCCTTCGCCGCTCCCAGCGCGAGCGCAGCCGCAGAGGTCAACCCCAACGCATCCTACGAGGAGCTCACCTACGCCCCCGCCCCGGATGCATTCCTGGTCGAACGCTCAAACCCCGCCATGGGTGCGGGCGAGCGCGAACGCCTGGGCACCGCCAACGCGCGAACCGGCGCCACCTCCCCCGCTTCTACCGCGACCCTGAGCGGTATTTCCGCGACCCAGAGCTCCGCGCAGGGTCTGGCGGCTGGTCGAGCTCCGGCAGCCGGTCAGTCCCTGGCTCAGGGCCGCTCCGCGTGGACCCCCTCCGGCGGCACCCTCGGTATGGACGTCTCCTCGCACCAGCAGAACGTGGACTGGGCGAGCGCCTACGCCGCAGGTTCCCGCTTCGCCTACGTGAAGGCGACCGAGGGCGGCTACTACACCAACCCCTACTTCGGTCAGCAGTACAACGGCTCCGCCGAGTCAGGCATGGTGCGCGGCGCCTACCACTTCGCGAACCCCCGCACCTCCTCGGGTGCCGATCAGGCACGCTACTTCGTGCAGAATGGTGGCGCGTGGACTGCCGACGGCAAGACCCTGCCCGGTCTGCTGGACATCGAGTTCAATCCCTACCCCGCCTACGGCAACACCTGCTACAACATGACCCCGGCGCAGCTGACCGCCTGGACCCGCGACTTTGTGGACACCTACCGTTCACTGACCGGTCGCGCCCCGATGGTGTACACCGCAACCTCCTGGTGGTCGCACTGCGTGGGTTCGCCGCAGTTCGGCGCTCTGCCGCTACACCTGGCAAGCTACTCGACCGTGGTCGGTGCGATTCCGGCGGGTTGGAGCGGCTACGACATTTGGCAGTTCACTGACTCGGGCCCGTTCGTGGGTGACTCGAACTTCTTCCCCGGCACCGTGAACGATCTGAAGGTTCTGGCAAAGAACCCCAACGCGGTGCACCGCAACTGGTCGAACGGCCAGGATCGCGCAGCGGAAGACCGTTCGGCAGAAGACCGCGCGGTACAGGATTCGAACGTGGTGACCACCGCGACCGGTTCCATTGATATTCGCACCGGCATCGGTAACTTCTGGAATAAGAATCGTTCCTTCTACGGCAACCCGATTGGCACCGAGTACACCCTGACCAACGGCGTGTACGCGCAGAAGTTCACCAACGGCAAGACCATCTACTGGACGAACTCCCACGGCTCGCACTGGCTGGTCACCAACGGCGGCCTGGACCAGAAGTTCCGCTCTGATATTGCGCGATTCCGCGGTCTGACCACCAACGAGGAAACCCGCTCCGACACCATCGCGGTATCCTTCGCCAACGGTGAGGGCGCCTACTGGTCCAACGCCTACGGCACCCACATTATCAACGAGCGCGGCTCCATCTACGCGACCTGGCGTGCAGCTGGCATGAGGGGTGTGCCCACCACCGATGAGCAGAACCTGGGCAACGGCATCATCAAGCAGGAATTCACCGGCAGCACCACCTACGTGTGGTCCGCGCAGACCGGCACCCACCGCATGCACACCGGCGGCGCGTTCTACCACCGCTTCCTGCAGCACCGCGGCGCCTGGGGTGCACCGGTGACCGACGAGACTGTCACCTCCACGGGTGCTCAGATTCAGTTCGCCTCGGGTAAGGTACTGCTCTGGTCGGATGCGTACGGTGCGTACGAAACCAACGGTAACGGCGCGATTTTCAAGCATTGGGAGAAGAATAGCGCCCGCTACGGTGCGGCACGCGGCGACGAATCCTACGTGAACGGCGTGTACTACATGGACTTTGAGCGCGGCACGATCCGCTGGACCGCGCAGCGTGGAATCTACTAAACAGCGTGGAATCTACTCAACAGCACGGCAGCTAATAAACACTGCAACGCGCATATAAAAACGAGGGGCACCTGGCAGAGGTGCCCCTCGTTCTTTTGCTACAGGGCGCATCTTCTGAACAACACAAAAATCAAGATGCGTTCTGCAGCGGGTGGGTTACCGAGTGAGTAGAGAACCCGGCTATGTTACCCGTGCCGGCAGGTAAATTTATGGCGTGGCGGGCGTGCCGCCTCGAAGTCATGCAATGTCCTAAAAGCCCCGGATTAGTGTGGCGGACATAGTCCCCATTGACTATGTCCGTGGGGCCCACACTAATCGTTGGTGAGACCTCAATCCGAAGGTGTCTAAAGGGGCGCCTGGCCGGAATTAAGGACTCAACGGTGAATAACGGCACGGTACGAAGATGCTGAAATTCACCCGGGTATGGCGTTCCGGGAGAAGGAATCGATATCTAGGAGGGCCGAAACCTTCACACGTCATATCCCGTTACATCTAGGGTAGGTGTAGGCGCACGCGAAACCTATCTCTTCGGCAAATATTACGCCTCAATCAGTGGTTGAATGTTTACAATACAAGTATGCATTTTGAGGCCTATAGATGTCAAACAAGATACTCTATTGAACTAATTTAGTGAGAATTTTGAGATATTCCCCGAATATTTCAAAAATAAATTCCTGCGTATATTACGTTTAGGTGCCTAGTACTCACAGAGGAATTCGGCTCCTCACGATAACGGCTCTCAAAAACCTACAGCCCACCCCGCCCTAAAAAGCCGCGTTAAAAACACTAAGGCGCACCCCGCGTCGTATGCACAGCAGAAAGAGTACCCATACTCCCCCGCCACACGGGATGCGCCCTAGGCGCTATAACCATCGAAACTACCGGCAAGACCCCAGTCGAGTGAGACCTTGAAGCCCTACCGGGCGCCTCGACCCATCCGCCAGCTTAGAGGCTAGCGAAGTCCAGAACCATACGGCCGGTAATCTTACCCGCAGTCATTTCCTCGAAGACAGCCGGTGCCTCGTCAACCTCACGCAGCTGAACCACCGGAACCACGAGGCCGTCAGCACCGAACTGGAACGCCTCCGCCAAATCCTGACGGGTGCCCACCAGGGAACCCACCACGCGGATACCGTCCAGAACGATCTTCACAATGGACAGCTCCATCATCTCCGAGGGCAGACCAACAGCCACCACGGAACCGCCCGCACGAACCGACTCGATAGCCTGGTTGAACGCAACCTTCGACACAGCGGTCACCACAGCAGCGTGAGCGCCGCCGCCGGTCAGCTCGCGAATACGAGCCGGAACGTCCTCAACCTCACGGCCGTTGATGACGTGATCAGCACCGATCTTACGAGCCAGAGCCAGCTTGTCGTCGTTGATATCAACAGCGATAACCTTGGCACCGAAAACCTTCTTAGCGTACTGAACAGCCAGGTTGCCCAGACCGCCAGCGCCGTAAGCAACCAGCCACTGACCCGGGCGAACCAGCGACTCCTTGGTTGCCTTGTAGGTGGTCACACCCGCGCAGGTAATCGAGCTGGCCTGCGCCGGGTCCAGGCCCTCGGGCACCTTGACCGCGTAGTCGGCGGGCACCAGGGTGTACTCGCTCATGGCGCCGTCGACGGTGTAGCCGGCGTTCTTGACCGAACGGCACAGGGTCTCACGACCCGAGGTGCAGTACTCGCAGTGGCCGCAGCCCTCGAAGAACCAAGCCACCGACACGCGGTCGCCTTCCTTCAGGGACTCGACGCCCTCACCGACCTTGACGACACGACCAACGCCCTCGTGGCCCAGAATACGGCCCGGAAGCTCACCGAAATCACCGGCAGCCACGTGCAGGTCAGTGTGGCACACGCCCGAGTACTCAATCTTCACGAGCGCCTGGCCGTGACCAACCTCCGGAACGGGGACCTCACGGACAACAACCGAACCGTCAACCTTCTCAGGGACAACAACAGCCTTCATGGTTTCCTTGCACATGATCTAAACTCCTTTGTCATTGGTAGCCACACTCAAGCCGCAAGCTGCAAACCGCAAGCTGCAATCTACGCTTTGCAACCTAGCGGGGTGGGTGCGCATATTCTTTACATTTCCACAGTACAATGATGAGCTGCCAGTCTAAAGGTTTACCCCCGAATATGACAGAGGGGTTATTTAGGGGTCGGCACGCGAGCGAGGATGAGCTTTCGATAAGATCTATTTCAATCAATGCGCTAAACCGCTAAAAACCGCTAAAGGTTGATATGACTCTATGACGAACCGACACAGAAGATGAGAATGCCTCCCAAACCAGCGGCCTGGGGGCATTCATAAAAAAATTTAAATATTAAGTTTGAGGCGCATACCACCCTAAAGAAAGGGTTCAATCTGCACCTATACGATTCACGGTGGATTTCAGCCGCCGCCTAGAAGCAGAAAGCAACCTCAATATAGCCAGCGCCGCGCTCACCCGGACCGTTCGGAGCGTTCAACGCCCAACCCAGATCCATGATGCGCACCGTAGAATCCATGAACGTACCGCCGCCAGCACCACCGCCAGCCAGCTGCACCGAACCCACCGCATAGCGGGCACGAGCCGAATCGTTATTCCACTTCTGTGACACCACACGAGCCGAAACACTCAACGCAGCACCCGAGCCGCCGCCGCCATAACCGGCGCCACCGCCTCCAGAAACCACCGACTGGTAGCCATTAAACAGCTCACCAGCGTTCGACGGGCGGTTATCGGCACCCTCCGGGGTCTGATCCCACTGGTACGAATAGCTCGCCACACCATCGGCGCCCTTCGCACGGAAACCGCTCGCACCCGCCGCACCGGCAGTCGCAGTGCTCACCAGCTTCTGAGTGGAGGTGCTCGAAAAACCAATCACCGGACCATCAGCAGTCGGCGGGTTCAGCTTCTCGCCGCCAGCGCCACCCACACCACCGGCGGCACCCGAACCCGGGTTCACCGTCAGAATCGGATTAGACTGCGCCTCATACGAGGTGAAACCAACAAAACCGGGCGAACCGTCGCCGTCACCCGAACCAGCGCCACCACCGGTGCTGAACTGGTGCTCGCCACCGGAGCTATCCAGCGAATAGTGCGCGGTCGGGCGCACAGCACCCGCATTCGCGGGGTTCGGCAGAACCGTCGCATACGACGCCAGCACACCGGCACCGCCGCCGCCACCGGCAACAATCATCGGCACGCCGTCCACCTCAATAGCGGACGAGCCACCACCGGACGCCGAATACAGCACAGCGCTCATGCCGCCGCGACCGGTCACACCGCCAGAAATGCGGGTCAGGTTATTGATTGCAGAAACAACGTTCGCGGGAACCGGCGAAGAAGCCTTCGAGGAGCCGCCCACGCCGTAGCCGTCGCCGCCCTCAGCGGGCTTCAGCTCACCATTACCGATACCGCCAGAACCAGCAGTCAGAGTAATAGTCTGGCCGCCGCGCACAGCCATTGAGCCCTCAACCATGGCGCCGGAACCGGCATCAGCCACAGTGTAGTTCGTGCCGCCAGCACCGCCCACAGCCACAAAACGCATACGCTTAGCACCCGGAGGAACCGTCAGCACGGCAACCTTCTTCACGCCGTCACCGGCGGTAATCGTCGTCGAATCCTCGTAAGGTCCGGTGCACTCGCCTTCCTCATCAGAAGCCGCATACGCCGGAATCACCGACGACGCCACAACAACCGGGGCAGCCCACGCCGCACCAGCCACAAGACGACGACGGGTCAGACCCGGACGAGAAGAAGGAGAAACGGGGCGCAAAGAATCGCCGGCAGAAGAGCTCACGATAAAAATCCTGTACGTTGAGTGGGTGTTTCTAAACGCAGACGCGGCAGGCACCATCGCTCGAAGAGTTTCATACTTCAAAGAGCCTCATACTCCACAGAGCTTCGTATTCCTCATGGGCACCCGCCACACGCAGTATCTCTATTATGCCTTCTCAGCGGCCCAAATCCGCGCATGGCGCCAGCACACGCCAGCATAAGAACATCCACCAGCAAGAAGCAGACAGCGAGCGCAAATAGCGGGCACAAAAAACCGCCGGACGGGGCGCTCCCCCATCCGGCGGTTTTTCTATGAAATTTAGATTGAGTTAGGAACTCTTAGTTGAAGACTCAGAAGAGTCAGATCCTTCCGCGGGCTCTGCCTTCTTGGATGCCTTCTCAGTTGCTTTCTCCTCAGCGCCCTCTGCAGGCTCATCTGCGACAGGCTTCGGAGCGATCTCTGCAGGAGCCGGCTCAATACCCGCAGCAGCCTTCGCCGCCGCACGACGACCAGCCACCACAAAACCAACAGCACCCAGCAGAACCAGCAACAGAGCAGTCCACACGTGAATACGAACGCCCCAGAGCATCTCCGAGGTATCAATACGCAAGAACATCTCAATGAAGAGGCGACCCACACCGTAGTAGAACACATACAGCCACAGGGTCTGACCCAGCTTCAGCACTCCCTTACGGCCCAGCCACAGCAGCAACGCCACACCCAGCAGGTTCCACAGCGACTCGTACAAGAACGTCGGATGGAACAGCGTACCCGCCGGATACTGGGTCGGGAAATTACCGCTCGACGCGCTAATCTCCAAGCCCCACGGCAGAGTCGTCGGCTTGCCGAACAGCTCCTGGTTGAACCAGTTACCCCAGCGGCCAAACGCCTGAGCCAGCAGAATACCCGGCGCTACCGCATCCGCAAAAGCCGGGAAATTCATCCCGTAGCGGCGGCAACCATACCAGGCGCCCAACGCACCAACCGACACGGCACCCATAATGCCGATGCCGCCCTCCCAAATCTTCAGGAAAGCCCACGGATCAGCAACATTCGGACCGAAATAGCTACCCGGGTCAGTAATCAGCACATGGTAGGCGCGGGCACCAATAATGCCCGCCGGAATAGCCCACATCGCCACGTCAAAAACGCGCTCAGGGGTACCACCCGCCGCCTTCCAACGGCGAGAACCCAGCCACAAGCACACCGCCATACCCGCCAGAATACACAGGGCATAGAAATGCACACGGAACGGGCCCAGCTGCAGGTACGAAACGCTCGGAGAGGGAATCGAAGCCAGCACGTTAGCTACCGGCGCGCTCGCCAGCGACAGCACATCAGACATTAGCCTTCACGCCCCGCCAGCTCACGGGTCAGCTTAGCCACCGCCTCAACACCGCCAGAAGCCAAAGCCTTCACCAGCGCGGTACCGACAATCACGCCGTCCGCATACGCGCCAATCTCCTCAACGTGGGCACGAGTCGAAACACCCAGGCCCACGCACGCACGAGGCGCACCGGCAGCCTTAATGTCCGCAACCAGGGTGCGAGCCGCCTCCGACACGGAGGTGCGGGCACCGGTCACGCCCATCACCGACACGGCGTACACGAAGCCACTCGATGCCTTCGCAATGGTCGCCAGACGCTCCGGCGACGAAGACAGCGCGGCAAGGAAAATACGATCCAGGCCGTACTCGTTCGACGCTTCAAACCATGCCGACGCCTCATCAGGCACCAGGTCCGGGGTAATCATGCCCGCGCCACCGGCAGCCGCCAAATCACGCGCAAAACGCTTCACACCGTACGCCAGAACCGGGTTCCAGTAAGTCATCACGACGACCACCGCGTCGGTAGCCTCAGTAATGCGGCGGACCGCCTCAAACAGCTGAGACAGCTTGAAACCGTTCTCCAGCGCCACGCCGGTCGCCTTCTGAATCACCGGGCCATCCATGACCGGATCAGAATAAGGCACGCCCAGCTCAATAATGTCCGCGCCGTTATTGCCCAAAGCAATCGCCGCGTCAATCGACTCATCCAGGGTCGGGAAGCCCACCGGCAGGTAGCCGATCAGCGCCGCGCGGCCCTGCTTCTCGCACTCAGCCAGACGAGCCGCCAGAGGCGACTGCGCATTCGGAGCGGGGAAAGAACCATCCAGCACCGTAAAAGGTGCCGCCTGAGAAATAGCGTCCTGGTAGCTCATTACTTAGCCTCACTTTCAGCCTGTGCGTTCTGTGCAGCGGATGCGGCAGCTTCCTTATTACCGGTCATCAGGGTCGAGGACGGAATCGCCTTACCCAGACCGAACCACTTCAGCGCGGTCTCCATGTCCTTATCGCCACGACCGGACAGGCAGACAATCATGGTCTTCTCGCGTGCCGCCTCCGGATCCTCAGCAGCCCAACGCTGGCACACGCGCAGCGCACCGGCAAGGGCGTGCGAGGACTCAATCGCCGGGATAATACCCTCGGTGCGGCAGAGCAGACGCAGAGCGTCCATCGCCTCGGTGTCAGTCACCGGCTCGTAGGTCACGCGACCAATATCGGACAGGTAGGAGTGCTCCGGACCCACACCCGGGTAATCCAGACCAGCAGAAATCGAATGGGACTCAATGGTCTGGCCATCCTCATCCTGCATCAGGTAGGTCATCGCACCGTGCAGCATGCCCGGGCGGCCCAGAGTAATGGTCGCCGCGTGACGGCCGGTATCCACGCCGTCGCCGCCAGCCTCAAAACCGTAAATCTCAACCGAAGCATCATCCAAGAACGCGTGGAACAGACCAATCGCGTTCGAACCGCCACCCACGCAGGCAGCAATACCATCGGGCAGGCGGCCAGTCTCAGCCAGAATCTGCTCGCGCGCCTCAGAACCAATAGCGTCATGGAAGAAACGCACCATCGCCGGGAACGGGTGCGCACCCGCAGCGGTACCCAGCAGGTAGTGGGTGTTCTCAACGTTCGAAACCCAGTCGCGCAGCGCCTCATTAATGGCGTCCTTGAGGGTGCGGGAACCGTTCTGAACCGCAATCACCTTCGCGCCCAGCAGCTGCATACGAGCCACGTTCAGCGACTGACGCTCAGTGTCTTCCTCACCCATGTAGACCACGCACTCCATACCGAAGAGCGCAGCCGCGGTCGCAGTCGCAACACCGTGCTGACCCGCGCCGGTCTCAGCAATCAGACGGGTCTTACCCATACGCTTAGCCAGCAGAGCCTGGCCAATCACGTTATTAATCTTGTGGCTACCGGTGTGGTTCAGGTCCTCACGCTTGAGGAACACACGCGCACCAGCATGCTCAGAGAACTTCGGAACCTCAGTCAGCAACGACGGACGGTTCGAATACTCAGCAGAAAGACGCTGGAACTCAGCAATGAACTCGGGGTCGTTCTTCGCCTCGTTAAAGGTTGCCTCCAGCTCATCCATGGCGGCAATCAGTGACTCGGGCATCCACCGCCCGCCGTACTCACCAAAATAGGGGCCGGGGGCATTCTTCAACGACTCGCCGTTGAGGAAAGCATCTGCCAGGTTCTCGCTCATCACTATTCCTTCCCTGGATGGTTGCCGCCGGATGCGCGCCGCGGGTAGGGCGGGGCATCAGGCCTGATCACAGCGAAACACCACGCCAACCGCGAATAGGTGGGCGGTGTTCGCACATATCCCCCTATAGTACCCGGGCGCAGGCGGTGACCTGTACCCCGGAGTGCACATGACCATTCCTAGGACATGTGACGTTCGCCGGGGTGGGTGCGCCCGCGGGTATGGGCGGGTCGCATGGGAAGGTTTAAACGCTGGGAAGGTGCGGCGAGGCAGGGGCGCTCGGCTGGGTCTGGCCGGGTCGGGCAGGGTCTGGCAAGCGCGGCGGGCTACAGCAGCTCGCGCAACTCCTCCATCTGCTGAGAAAGCACCGTCGACACGCCACCGCGCATCGACACCCCGTACAGGGTCTCCGCAATCTGCATCGTGCGCTTCTGATGCGTCACCACAATCAGCTGCGAACGCTCCCCCAACTCACCAATCACCTGCAGCAGGCGCGAGAGGTTGCGGTCATCCAGCGCCGCCTCAACCTCGTCCAGGGCGTAGAACGGCGACGGGCGAGACATATAAATCGCAATCAACAGCGCCAGCGAAGCAAGCGAACGCTCACCGCCAGATAGCAACGACAGGCGCTTAACCTTCTTACCTGCCGGGCGCGCGTGAATCTCCACACCAGAATTCAGCGGATCGGACGGATCGTCCAGCTCCAGGTGGCCCTCGCCTCCCGGGAACAGGGTCTCAAAGATGCGGCGGTAGTGGGTGTTAATGTCATCCATCGCGGCGGTGAACACCTCCGCAATGTGGCTGCTGACCTCGTCCATGACCGTATTCAAGTCGCGGCGGGTCGCCTTCAAATCCTCAATCTGCTGGTTCAGGTAGGCGTGACGTTCAGACAGCGCCTCGTACTCCTCCAGCGCCAGGGGGTTAATGGCGCCCAGCGCCTCCAATTCGGCGCGGGTTGCCTTGAGGCGAGCGCGCACGCTCTCGGTGGAAGCTTCGGTAGTCTCTGATGCCGTTTCGGTAGCAGTATTTTCGGAAGCGGCGTTTTCGGAGGCTACGTTTTCGGAAGCCTCCTCAGCGGGCACATCAACCGGCAGCTGCTCGGAGTACTCCTCCTCCAGCTGCTCCAGGGTCAAACCGGTCATCAGGCGGGCACGCTCAGCCAGCGCCTGCACGCGCTCCTGCACACGTGCCGCCTCCGTCTGGGTGCGCGCCAGCAGGGTCAGCGCCGCCGCGTGCGCTGCCTGCAAATCCTGCGCCTCCTCGTTCGTGCTGGTCAGACCCTCCTGGGCGTTCTTCAGGGCGCCGCTCAGCTCGTGCAGCTGCTGCTCACGCTCGCCCACCTGCTCGGCAAGCACCTCACCCAGACGCTGGGCGCGGTGCTCAATCTTTGCTGCGGGAGCCTGCTCCCCCGTGCCCGCCAGGTAGGAATCCTCGCGGGTGCGCGCCGATTCGTAGGCGGTGCGCGCTTCGGCTACGGATTCCTCCGCGGCGGTGAGGCGCTCGTTCAGTCGGGCACGCTCGTTCTGAATGTTCTGTGCGGAGGCTTCCAGGGACTCCGCCTGGGCACGGGCGCGGGCATGCTCGGCGCTCGCCACGCCCGCCGCCTTCGCTGCCTCACGTTCTGCTTCGACCGCCGATTCTGCCGCGGTCTGAGCCTGCTGAACGGTCTGTTCGGCTTCATCCAGTTCGGCGCGGGTGCGGGTCACGACCTGGGAGGCGGCGCGGTATGCGGCGGCAAGTTCCAGGGGGCTGGCGCCCTCAGCCGGGTAGAGCAGGCTGTAGCGGGTGTGCTCGGTGCCTGCGGGGTCAAAAATACGCCAGATAGCGCGCTGACCTGCGAGGGTATTCTCTGCGAGCAGGTGCAGGGCGTGCTCTGCGGAGGCGGCATCCGGCGCGAACAGCACGCCCGCCAGGCGCTCACTCAGCGCCGCGGTGACGCGCGCCAGGGCGTGCTCGTCGATGCCGGCGAGTGCGGCGGCATCCTCACTGAGCGGTTCAATCATCTCGGTTGCGGGGCGGATACCCAGCTCACGCAGCTCGGTGGCGCAGGGTTCGGGCAGGGTGGTTTCGGGCAGTTCTGTTGAAAGTTCCTTCGCGGCAGATTCACTGCTTTCATCACCCTGATCACCGCGCAGCTGCGACACCTCGGCACCCTCAACCGGCACGCTCAACGCCGCGGTCGCCAGCGAGGTCAGCGCAGCAGACGCCGCACGCGCATACTCGGGGTCAATCTGCACGGCATCCAGCACGCGCGGCAGGCTCGCGCCCTCGTTCGAAGGATCCATGAGCTCGCCGGTCTCGGGGTCGAACACCGCCTCGGCAGATTCAGCGCCGGGCTCGGCGGGCGCCTCACCCAGGCTCTGACCCAGCGCCTCACGCAGGGTTGCGGCACGCTCAGCCGCCGCCGCGTAGGCGCGGGTCGCCTCCACCGCAGCGGCGCGGGCGGCATCCAGCTGGGCCTGCGCGCGGGCACGAGACTGCGCCGCCTCACCCGAGGCGCGCTCAGTCTGCGCAACCTCGGATGCCGCCTTCTCAACGTTCTTCAGCGCCGCATCGTAGCGTTCCTCAAAGCTGGCGTAGTTTTCCACCGCGCGCGCTGCCTCTTCGCGGCGTTCCTCCAGCAGTTCCAGGGCGCGTTCGTATCCGGCGCGGGCGGCGGCGGTCGCCTCGGTCAGCTCCACGCGGTAGGTGCGCACGCGCTCGGCGGCAATGGACTGCACGGTGCGCACGCGCGCGGCGGACTCGCGCAGGGTCGACACAGCCTTCTGGCAGGCGGTGACCTCGGCGTTCAGGCGGTTCTGCTCCTGCTGATGCTTCGTGGACGCTGCACGCGCCGCCTCCAGCTGTTCTTTCAGGGTTTCGGCGCGGCGGGTACCTTCCGCCTCGGAGGCGAGTGCCTGCGCCTGCTCAGCCTGCAGAACACCCAGCTGACGAGCCAAAAGTACCGCCTCCAGCTGGCGGATGCGCGCCTGCAGCTGGCGCGCGGTCGCGGCGGATTCTGCCTGCTCGCTCAGCGGCTGCAGCTGCGAATCCAGCTCGGCAACCAGGTCGCTCAGGCGGGTAACGTTCGATGCCACAGACTCCAGCTTGCGGCTGGTCTTCTCCTGGCGGCGGCGGTACTTGACCACGCCCGCCGCCTGCTCGATCATGTCGCGGCGCTGCTGCGCGGTGGCGTGCAGGACCGCATCCAGCTGACCCTGGCCGACGAGCACGTGCATCTGCTGACCCAGACCCGCCTCCGAGAGCAGGTCCTGAATGTCAGCAAGACGCGCCGGGGAGCCGTTAATCTCGTACTCGCTGCCGCCGGAGCGGAACATGGTGCGCGAAATCTGCACCCGATCAGCGGGAATGCTGAGGGTGCCGTCAGAATTATCGAAAGTCAGGGTGACTTTGGCGCGGCCCAGGGGTGCACGCTGGGCGCCGTCGCCTGAACCGGCCTCGCCGGAGCCCGCGAAGATAACGTCCTTCATGCTGCCGCCGCGCAGGCTCTTAGCGCCCTGCTCGCCCATAACCCAGGCGAGCGCATCCAGCACATTGGACTTGCCGGAGCCGTTGGGTCCGACCACCGCGTTAATGCCGGGGGCGAACTCAAAAGTGGTTGCGGAGGCGAAAGACTTGAACCCGCGCAGGGTCAGCGACATCAGGTGCACAAGGGGCCTTTCTGCAGAAGAACTGGTGTGTGCCGGGCACGTTCTGTGGTGCGTGGCGGCATCCCTCTAGTGTACGCGGTGCGGCGGGCGGGCGGCGTGAACGTGCACGGGGGGAAGGGGGTTCAAAGTTCCTCATTGTGCATCATCTTACGCGCGGGGTGAACGGGCGCGTTCATATTGGGTCTACGGATACGGGTTCGCCCGGTCGGTGCGGTAGATTGGAATGAGCATCACGAATTCTGCGGGGCCGCTGTTCGCATCCCCGCGTTTTTCTATGTATCCCACTGACTTCTATTTACAAGGGCCACACCATTGATGAATGCATCCGCCGATAAGGTCGGCACAAACTCTGACATTCGCCACGCTAACGCAGCTCTGCTGTCTATTACCCATGAGCTGCCTCCGGAGGTCGTCACGAGCGACTACTTCGATGAGCAGCTGGCCCAAACCTATAAGCGTCTGCGCATGCCGAAGGGCCTGCTGGAGCGTCTAGCCGGTATTAGCACTCGCCGCGGTTGGGCTGAGGGCCAGACCTTCGAGGACGGCGTGGTTGCCGCAGCCGAGAAGGCTATCGAGCAGGCGGGTATTGACCGTTCCCAGATTGGCCTGCTGATTAATGCTTCGGTGACTCGCGATAACTTTGAGCCCGCCGTTTCGGTGGGTGTGCACGACCGCCTGGATTTGCCGCGTCACGCCCTGAACTTCGATATTACGAATGCCTGCCTGGGCTTTGTGAACGCGATGACTGTCGCCTCCACCATGATTGATGCGGGCGCTATCGACTACGCCCTGATTGTCGCTGGCGAGGACCCCTCCCCGTGGCACCGTACCGCGGTGCGCATCCTGAACAACCCCGATTCGACCCGCGAGGATGTGCTGGCTCAGTTTGCGACCCTGACCCTCGGTTCGGGTGCGGCGGCGGCTGTGATTGGCCGTGCTGACCGCCACCCGGAGGGTCACCGCATCGTCGGTTCGGTGTCCCGCGCGGGCACTGAGCACCGTAACCTGTGCATCGGTGGCGAGGCGGATCAGGGCATGAACACTGACGCTGAGGGCCTGCTCAAGCACGGTCTGGAGCTGGTGGCGCAGGCGTGGGAGCAGGCGCATCAGGACGGCTGGGAGTGGAACGATATGACCTCCTACGTGACCCATCAGATTTCTAACGCCCACACAAACGCCATTATTGAGGCGGTCGGTATTGAGCGTGAGCGCATCCCCTTGACCTTCCCGAAGTGGGGCAATGTGGCTGCGGCGGCTCTGCCGATGACTCTCGCCGAGTGCGCGCCGACCTACACGAAGGGCGACCGTATTCTGTGCATGGGTGTGGGTTCTGGCCTGAACACTGCCCTGCTTGAGATTCAGTGGTAACCCGTTAGCCAGCAGCCCTTAGCCGGCAGCCCTTAACCTCTGTGCGGTAGACATTCACCGATTCGATCCGGAAGGATTCCCAGCATGCGCCATTTGAACTTCCCTAAGGCTCAGCCCCCGTATAACCCGGAGGAATGGGCGGGCGTGAACCCGCGCTACTCCCACCTTCTGGAGGTGCCCACCACCGCCCCCATTGAGCAGCGGGCGCAGCAGGCTGGCGCGCGCCGCTGGCACTACCTGGATAACCTTCCGGTGCTGGTCGAGCAGGGTTTGGAGCCGATTGGCACGATCCTGTGCGTGCACGGTAACCCGACCTGGTCGTACCTGTGGCGTACCGTGCTGGATGCGGGCGTGAATGAGCGCGCCCCGTGGCGTGTGGTTGCGGTTGATCAGATTGATATGGGTTATTCGGAGCGCACCCACCTGGATTTGGAGGGTGAGCGCCGCTCCCTGACCGACCGTATTGCTGACCTGGGTGATTTCACGAAGGCACTCGGTCTGGATGAGACCGATAAGCCGGTCGTGACCCTCGCTCACGACTGGGGTGGGCTGGTGTCCTTCGGTTGGGCGCTGGAGCATCGCGAGATTCTTTCGGGCGTGATGCTGACGAACACCGCGGTCTACCATGACGGCATTGAGAATATCCCTGCCGCCCTGCGCCTGGCGTTGGGAGTGCACGAGTGGGGTACTCACGATTCGACCGCATTTATTGATGTGACCTTGGGTTTGGCTCAGAATGAGGGCCGCCTGCCCGCGCCGGGTTCTGCCGGTGCCGGCGCGCTTGATGGTGCCCTGCCGCAGCCGGTGGGCAAGCAGCCCAAGCGCCTGTACCCGAGCCCGCTGAATGAGGCGATTTACCGTACGTACCGTGCGCCGTACACTCATTCGGCGTGGCGTGAGGGTGTGCGTAATTTTGTGGGCGATATTCCGACCGGCACCGATATTCCTTCCTATACGCCGATGCAGCGTATTGCCGAGCAGATTCGCGGCCTGGATGTGCCCGCGTTCTTCCAGTGGGGCACGAAGGACCCGGTGTTCCAGCGCCGCTACCTGTTCGATCTGATGGAGCGCATGCCGCAGGCGAAGGTGCACCGCTACGAGAAGGCGTCGCACCTGGTCATTGAGGATTATGACATTGCCACCCCCATGATTTCGTGGCTTGCGCAGACCTTCGGCACGCTGGAGGACGGCGTGCAGGTTCCGGCGCGTAATGCGGAGGCGGAGCATCGTGCCGCCCGCGCGCGCCGCCACGGTCTAGTCGCTGGCGAGGGCGCTGTTGAGGGTGCTGAGGGCACCGCCGCTGATGGTACCGTTCCCGCGGCGTTCCGCCCCATGCTCGCGGCCCTCACCGAACGCGCCGACGACGCCTCCACCGCCGTGGTGGACATGGACCCCAAGGGTGACGGCACCTCCGTGTCCGTGACCCTGACTTGGGCTGAGCTGAATCAGCAGGTCAACGCCGCCGCAACCCGCTTGCACGCCCTGGGTGTGCGCCCGGGTGACCGCGTGAACCTGATGGTGCCTCCGGGGGCTCGCCTGACCACTCTGATTTACGCCTGCATGAAGCTCGGCGCGGTCATCGTGGTGGCTGATACCGGCCTGGGTCTGCCGGGTCTGACTCGCGCGTTGAAGGGCGCTAACCCGAGCTTCCTGGTGGGTATTCCCGCCGCTCTGAGTGCCGCCCGTACCCTGCTGTGGCCTGGCGTGCGTATTTCTGTGGAGCCGCTGGGTTCGGTGCAGGAGAAGCTGTTGGGTGTTGCCGGTTCGGTGTTTACCGCGCCCGCCGCTGACGGTACTCCGGGTGCGCCGGTGCCCACCCCGACCGTGGTGGAGTTCCCCTCCCCCGTGCCGGGTGCTGATGCGGCGGTGCTGTACACCTCCGGTTCGACCGGCCCGGCTAAGGGTGTGGTGTACACGCAGCGTCAGCTGGCGGGTATGCGCGACGCCATTGCTAATACGTACGGTTTTGCGCCCGGTAGCGGCCTGGTGGCTGGCTTCGCGCCGTTTGCGCTGTTGGGCCCGGCGCTGGGGGCTACCAGCGTGACCCCGACGATGGATGTGACCCGCCCGAAGACCCTGACGGCTTCGGCATTGGCGTCGGCTGCGGCGGCTATTGATGCGTCGGTCGTGTTTGCATCCCCCGCCGCCCTGGTGAATGTGGTGGCGACTGCCGATGAGCTGAACGCTGAGCAGCGTGCGGCGTTGGCTAAGGTTCAGACCGTGCTGAGTGCTGGCGCGCCGATTCCCGTGCCGCTACTGGAGGCGCTCTCCGCCCTGGTGCCGAATGCCTCCCTGCACACCCCGTACGGCATGACCGAGGGTCTGCCGGTGACCGATGTGTCTTTCGAGATGATTCGCCAGGCGATTGCTGAGGGTACCCCGAATGCTGCCGGTGAGGTGCTTGACCCGTTCGCCCGTGACGGCGTGTGCGTTGGTTTCGCGGTGTACGGTGCGGCGGTGGCTATTGCGCCGTTGCTGCAGGACGGTTCGGTGGCGGATGAGCTGACCCATGAGCCGGGTGTGACCGGTGAGATTCTGGTGTCGGCACCGCATGTGAAGGACCGCTACGACACCCTGTGGGTGACTGAGGAGCAGTCCATTAGCACCCCGGGTTGGCATCATACCGGTGACGTTGGGCACCTGGACGCTTCGGGTCGCCTGTGGGTTGAGGGTCGCCTCGCGCACGTGCTGCTGACTTCGCAGGGTGTGCTGACCCCGGTTGCGGCTGAGCAGTCCGCCGAGTCCCTGCCCGAGGTGCGCCGCGCCGCCCTGGTGGCGGTGGGTCCTGCCGGTACTGCCGCACCGGTGCTGGTCATTGAAGCTTCCGCAAATACTGCCGCTCTGGAGGCGCGCCAGTCGGCGTCGGGTCTCAAGCGTGCTCTGCTCGATCGCGTGCCCGGCGCTCGCCGCTTCCCCATTGCGGAGGGCGTGGCGCCCTTCGAGCTGTCGCAGCTGGTGCGTCAGAAGGTTGCCGAAGATACCGGCGTGGAGCTTGCCGCGGTGCTGGTGGTGCACGAGCATCCGACCGATATTCGCCACAATTCGAAGATTGACCGCCCCGCCCTGGGTGAGTGGGCGTCGAAGGTCCTTGCGGGGGCGTAAGCACCTGCCGGATCCCTAAGTCTAAGGAGTATGATGTCCCCTCATTCTTCGCGTGAGTCCTCTTCCCACGAGCCCGCACCCCGCCAGTCTGCGTCCCGCCCGTCTGGGTCCCGCCTGTCAACTTCGCATGCGGTGACTTCCCCGACGGCGCGGTTCCGCAAGCCTGCGCAGCCTTTGGCGGCACGCTACACCGACCCCGCCCCGCGTTCGCTGCGCCCGATTGAGGAGCCCGATTTCGCGCCGCGTATTGGCGAGCGCATCCTCTTTACCGGTGCGAGCGGCCTGCTGGGTCGTGAGAGCGTTCTGGCGTTGCTGCGTGCAGGCTATGATGTGCGCGTTTTTCAGCGTGGTGATTCGGGCATTGCGGCGCTTCTGCCCGATTCGATTCGCCCGCGTTTTGAGCAGGTGCGCGGCGATATTAAGAACGCGCAGGCTGTGGATCTGGCGATGACCGGCGTGAACGGTGTGGTGCATGCCGCGGCGAAGGTTTCGGTCAGCGGCGAGTGGGCTGATTATGAGCGCATCAATATTGAGGGCACCCGCACCCTGTTGCAGGCGGCACTGAACCATTCGGTGGGTTCGTTCCTGTACATTTCCTCGCCGTCGGTGGCTCATGCCGGCGCGGCGATTGTGGGTGATGGTGCCGGCGTGGCGTCCCCGGAGCATGCGCGCGGTAACTATGCGCGTTCGAAGGCTGCCGCTGAGCTTCTGGCGCTGGAGGCGAACGGCACTGCCCTGCCCGGTGGCGGGGTTTTGCGCGTGGGTGCGTTGCGTCCTCACCTGATGTGGGGTCCGGGCGATACCCAGCTGGTCGAGCGTATTCTGGAGCGTTCCGCCGCCGGGCGCCTGCCGCTGCTTTCGGGCGGTACGGGCCTAATTGACACACTCTACATTGATAACGCCGCGGATGCGCTGGTGCGCGGCTATCAGCGCCTCGACGCTTTTGCGGGTAAGGCGCTGGTGGTGACGAACGGTCAGCCGCGCACTATCGCTGAGCTCCTGGGTGGTTTCTGTGAGGCGGTGGGCGTTCCCGCCCCGCGTTTCTCGGTTCCGGCAAAGGTTGCGGCCCTGGCGGGTAAGGTCATTGAGCGCGTCTGGGAGCGTCTGCCGAAGAACGTGACCGCCGGTGATGAGCCGCCGATGACGGAGTTCCTCGCCGAGCAGCTGTCGACCGCACACTGGTTTGATCAGCGCCGCACCCGTGAGCTTCTGCAGTGGGAGCCCGCCGTGTCGATTGAGGAAGGCTACGAGCGTCTGGGCTTGTTCTACGGCGACAGGTACAGCCGCTAAGTTGCTTCTTTTCGAGTGGGTTTTCCTAACCCAGCTTTAAACGGATGACGGCGTAGCTACATCCCCCTATGGGAGGAACGTAGCTACGCCGTCATTCGCATATCTAGCGTGAGCCTTTATCTAGCGAGAACGCGGCGCCCGCTGGCAGTGCGGGCAACGGTAAGATGAACGGTTCTGGAACGGTTCGCGCACCATCAGGGTTGTGCGGCCCGCCTCCGCGCAACGGTGGCAGGGCTCCCCTGCACGACCGTAGGCGTTCAGCGAGCGCTCAAAGTAGCCCGACTCCCCGAGCACGTTCACGTACAGGGCGTCGAAGCTTGTGCCGCCAGCCGCCAGGGACTCACGCAGCACCTGGGTGACCGCCTCCAGCAGTTCGCGGGTTTGGGTGGCGCTGAGGGTGCGTGCGGGCTTCGCGTAGTGCAACCGTGCACGCCACAGCGCCTCGTCGGCGTAGATATTGCCCACGCCGGAGATCACCGACTGGTCCAGCAGCACCTTCTTAATGCCGCTGGAGGTGCGCAGGAACTTGCGGCGCACCGCTGCGGGGTCGAAGAATTCGTCCAGCGGGTCGCGGGCAATGTGCTTGACCGCTTCCGGAACCAGAAAACACTCGGGTACGGCGCTAAAATCGGTGCCGCCCTCGGACATTGCTTCACCCGCCGCTGCTTCATTCGTTGCAACCGTTGCGGGTACGTCCGGCACCAGCGGACTGAGGAACATGCCGCCGAAGATGCGCTGATCTACGAAGAGCAAGCGCTGCCCGGTGCTCGCCCGGTTGGCGCTCACCATGCTACCGGTAGCTCCCGCAGTGCTGGTAGCTCCCGCCGGTCCTAGTTCTAGCGCCACGCGCAGGTGCCGCGGCTGCTCATCAAAGGCCGCACGCGCCTCCGAATCACTACCGGAAACTCCGTCCGGCTCATCGCGCACGAGCAGCTGACCGCTCATGCCCAGATGCACCACGAGCGCCTCGTCGGCAAGCGTGCCGTCCGCCTCGCTCAGGGTCAGCCACAGGTACTTGCCGCGGCGGTAGGCACCGCGCAACGCCCTGCCGGTCCGTGCCGCCTCAAAGTGGGCGGGACCGGGCAGGTGCCTGCGCAGCGAACGGGCATCGACCACGCGTACCGCCCCCACGGGGCGACCCAAGGAATGGTCAGCGATACCCGCGCGAACGGTTTCTACCTCGGGCAGTTCGGGCATGAATTACTCCCCTCAACGGGATTGCAGGATCAAGAGCCCCACAAATCTAGCAGACCTGCAGGATGATTGAATGAGCCTAAACCAGAACGCGGTACGCCTGCTCAGCGGCAAGGCGCTCCGCTTCCTTCTTGCTCGGACCCACACCGGTACCGGTCTGCTGGTTCGCCACGATAGCGACCGCAGTGTACACGCGCGCGTGGTCGGGACCCTCGCCGGTGACCTCGTAGCGCACGTCTCCCCAACCGCGGGCGGTGGCGAGGTTTAGCAGCTCGGTCTTCCAGTCGCGTCCAGAGTTCAGGACCTTCTCATCATCGAGCAGCGGCGCAATCAGGCGCAGCACCAGGTCACGAGCCGCCTCGCGACCGCACTCCAGGTAGGTCAGGCCGAAAATCGCTTCCATGGTGTCGGCAAGGATCGAGTCCTTATCGGCGCCGCCGGTGTGAATCTCGCCCTTACCGAGCAGGATGTACCTGCCCAGATCCAGGTCGCGCGCCACCTTCGCCAACGCCACCGTAGACACCACCACGTGGTGCAGCTTCACGAGCTCGCCCTCGGGCAGGTCGGGGTAGCGCCGGTACACTTCTTCAGCGATCGCCAGGGAAAGCACCGAATCGCCCAGGAACTCCAGGCGCTCGTTATGCTCCACTCCGGGGTTCTCGAAGGCGTAGGAGCGGTGGGTTAGGGATAGCAAAAACGTCTCGGCGTCGATATCGACTCCGAGACGTTTACGCAACTCCCTAGTATCAACACTAGGAAATTCAGTCATAAGGATTCACCGCTTCTTAGGCGTCTGCAACCTTACGGCCCTTGTACTCCAGGAACAGGGCGTTGCCTGCAGCGTCGGTTACAACCTTTGCCTGGTGGGGCAGGCTGTAGGTCACGCGACCGTTTTCAACGGTCTTAACCAGCTGGGGCACGGATGCCTTCCACTGGGAACGGCGTGCGCGGGTGTTAGCGCGGGACATCTTGCGCTTGGGAACAGCCACAGCTATCTCACAATCTCTAGTAACAACAATTTAGTTTTCGGTATCTGCACCGAGCAGGCCCTGTAGGGCCGACCAGCGCGGATCCAACACCTCGTGATGATGCCCGGGGTCATCCTCTAGGCGCGCACCGCAGTCGGCGCACAGACCCTGGCAGGTGTCCCTACAAACAGGCTGGAACGGCAGTTGAAGGATTACTGCGTCCCGCAGAGCCGGTTCAAGGTCGATGGAATCATCCTCAACGGCGTACTGCTCATCTACTTCGTCTTCGGGGCCGCCAGCCGGGGCCTTCTCAAAGACGAAAAGCTCTTGAATATTGGCCGACATCTCGTAATCAATCGGATCCAAGCAGAGGCTACACTCGCCGTGTACATCCACAACGACGGAGCCGGTAACTAGGATACCATCAACAACAGACTCCATACGAATATCGAGGTCAATATCCGAACCCTCTTCCACGCCGATGAGCGTGTTACCCAGGTCTGCCGGTGCGGGCAGAACCTCAGTGAGAGTTTCCATGGTGCCGGGGCGGTGAATCAGGTTAGTGACTGATACAACCAGCGGCGATGCGTCTGCACGTGAAATGGCGTTTCTCCTTACGAAATGTATAAACCAAAGTCCCATTCTAGGGGTCATTCGCACCGTTAATCAAGATTAAGCGCCTTTTAAATCTCTTTAAGTGGCGCTCACCTCTTAAATATCCCCTTAAGGAGGCGCCGCGCGGCTTTTAATCGGACGGTCGGGGCTACTACTGGGGGACTTAAGTGCCCGGTCGGCGGCACAGCTTGCTGTGCCGTGGGCATGTCGGGCGTGTCGGATGGGTGCGCACAAGGTGGTGTGCGCCTGGGTTGATGAGGCGTTTTCCTAGGCACTCTTCAGGGCGCGGGCGACCGCCTCCGGCACGAAGGGAGTCACGTCACCACCCAGCGACGCCACCTCACGAATAATCGTGGACGACACCGCACCGTAGCGGTCCTCACCCGCCAAGAACACTGTCTCGACCTGCGCCAGGTGGCGGTTCATGCTTGCCATCGGAGCCTCATAACTGTAGTCCGTCGCCGAACGCAGACCCTTCACCAGCACCTTCGCGCCACGCTCTGCCGCGTACTCGGCAAGCAGCACACCCGGCGGAATCGGCTCCACGCTCACGCCCTTAATGCCGAGCTCCTGCAGAGACTCACGCACCAGCTGCACGCGCTCCTCCAGGGAGAAACGGTACTTCTTGGAGCTATTGTGCGCCACGCCCACGATCACCTCATCAAAGAGCTGAGCGGCGCGGGCAATGATTTCCAGGTGGCCGTGGTGCACGGGGTCAAAAGAGCCGGGGCAGAGGGCAATCATGGCGGTCCCTTCACGAATAAATATCAGAGGTTGGAATGGCTAGAGGCAGGCGGGTTAGAGGGGTCGAGCTCGCGGGGGATGCGCAAGCGCAGGCTGAGGCGGCAATTTTAGGCGGCGAGCTCTTCAGCGTCCTCGCCAGATTCGTTGCCGAACTCATCGCCCGCCTGCTCCTCCACCTCGTCAGGCTCCACATAGTAGAGAACCGTCTCGCCATGCTGACGGGTCGAAAAACAGTACAAGCATTCGCCCCACACCGGCTCCGGGTCGCGCGAAGAACGCTCCACCACGACCACGGCACCCTCGGCAAGCTTGGGGGTGAGCGCCTCCAGCAGCTCACTGACCTGCTCATTTGGCATGGCGTAGGGCGGGTCAACAAACACCAGATCCCACGGCCCGGAGGCGGACTTCACGTAGGTCAGCGCCTGAGACTGCTGCACGCGCGCCGCAGAACCGGTAGCACCAGAAGAACCGGTGCGGCCCATCGCCTTCTCCACCGCGGCAACGTTCTTACGAATCACCGCAACAGCCTTCGGGTACGTGTCCAGCAGAGTCACGGAGGCGGCACCGCGCGAGAGCGCCTCGCAGCCCAGCGCGCCCGAGCCGCCGAAAGCGTCCAGCACGCGGGCGCCACGAATAATGTCGTAGCTCTCCAGCTTCGAGAAGAGGGATTCCTTCACCCGGTCGGTGGTGGGGCGAGTATTATCCCCCGGAACCGAGGCAAGGCGAACGCCTCCGGCGGCACCGGAAATAATACGGCTCATAGGGTCTCTCCTCTTAACTAGTGCGGTGTGTTGACGTCACGGTTTCAGCGGGTGGTGGGCGGGGCTGGTAGGGCGTTCTGCCTCGTTGGGCGCTATCCCCTGCCGAGGAACGCCTCACGGTCAGCGTCCAGGGCGCGGTCAATCGTACGCGCCAAAGACGGATGCTTAGCCAGCGTCGGGTCCTTCTCCACCACCGAGCGGGCATCCTCACGGGCACGCTCAATAATGTCAGCATCGGCGAGCGCCCGCAAGAAACGCAAGGTACTCTTCGAGCCCGATTGTGCAGCACCCAGAATATCACCCTCACGGCGCTGAGCCAGGTCGATGCGGGAAAGCTCAAAGCCGTCCGTGGTAGAGGCGACCGCATCCAGGCGCTCGCGGGACACACCACCCTCCTCCTGGCGGGTGACGAGCAGGCAGGTGCCCGCGTAGCCGCCGCGGCCCACACGACCGCGCAGCTGGTGCAGGCCCGAGATGCCGAAACGGTCGGCATCCATGATGATCATGAGCGTGGCGTTCGGGACGTTCACGCCCACCTCAATGACGGTGGTGCTGATGAGCAGGTCAATCTCTCCGCGTTCGAAAGCGGTCATGACGGCGGTCTTCTCCGCCGGATCCATGCGGCCGTGCAGGGTGCCGATACGCACACCGACGAGGGCGTCCTCAGCGCTCAGGTAGGAGTACATTGAGGCGACCGAGGTCAGCTGAACCTTGCCGTCACTGCTCGCGCTACCGCCCTGACCGAAATAGCCCTGGGCAGAGTTGCCCGCGCCCCCACCGGTTCCTGCACCGTTCAGGTTGGATGCGCCAAAGAACGCGGCACCCTCCTCCAAGCTGTCGCCCTCCTCCCCGATTTTGGGTACGACAACATACACCTGGTGACCCGCGTCGATTTCTTCGCGGGCGCGCCTCCACAGCCGGGACGCCCAGGCGGGCTTCTCGGCAAGGGGCACCACGTGGGTCGAGATTTTCTGGCGGCCGGCGGGCAGGGTGTCGAGCACGGACACGTCCAGGTCACCGAACACGGTCATGGCGACGGTACGCGGAATGGGCGTTGCGGTCATGACCAGGCGGTGCGGCAGGGCGCCGTCGGTGCCGCGCAGGCCGTCGCGCTGCTCCACGCCGAAGCGGTGCTGCTCGTCCACGACGACCAGACCCAAATCGTGGAAGCTCACCTCATCGGAGAGCAGGGCGTGGGTGCCAATCACAATCTGGGCGGTGCCGTCGGCGAGATCCTGCAGTACCTTGCGCTTGGCGCGGGTACCCATGGAGGCGGTCAACAGGCGCACACGCACACGGCGGGGTTCCTCCCCGCTCCCCGCGGGAGTTCCCTCGGCAGAACCGGCGGCAGAATTGTCAGCATCAGAGTCTTCGGGCGCCGCCATATCCCCCAGAATGTCCAGCACCGAACGCAAATGCTGCTCGGCAAGCACCTCGGTCGGGGCGAGCATCGCGGACTGGCCGCCCGCATCGGCAACCTGCAGCATGGCGCGCAGAGCCACCACGGTCTTACCGGAACCCACATCACCTTGCAGCAGGCGGTTCATGGGCGATTCGCTCGACAAATCCGCGGCAATCTCAGCGCCCACCTTCTGCTGCCCCTCAGTCAGCTCGTAGGGCAGAACCTCAAGCAGCTGATCGGCGAGTCCACCCTCCACGGCGGGGCGCGGCTGGGTCAGGTGCGCGGCACGCACTGAATGCAGGCGGGCGAGCGCGCTCTGCAGCACGAACGCCTCGCGGTAACGCATCTGCGCCTGCGCGGCACGCCAGGTGTCCTCCGTGTCGGGGGTGTGCAGGGCACGGTACGTCCACTCCAGCGAGGGCACCTTGCGGGCGCGACGAATCGTGTAGGGCACCGGGTCTTCAAGTTCTTTGAGCGGCACCTTTTCGAGCAGCTGCGCCATGTAGCCGCTAATGCGGTCGGTGGGCAGCTTCATGGGGGCGCGGTAGACGGGCACGGGGGCGGTGGCGGCGTCGGTGACGTCCGTGCCGGAGGCATCCTTCGAGAGCAGGGCGTAGTGCGGGTTGGTGAGGGTGTATTCGCCGCGGTAGATGCCGACCCTGCCGGAGAACATCATGGTTTCACCCTCGTGGATTTCGCGGGCGGCGGTCCAGGCGTTGAAGAAGGAGAGCTTCATCTGCGAGCCAATGAGCACGCCGGGGTTCGTCATGCTGGGTGCGGGCACGCCAAAGAGGCCTCCCTGCGCGAAACTGTCCTGCGCAAAGCTGTCCTGACCAAATGAGTCTTGACCGTAGCTGTCTGCGTAGCCGCTGTAGGAGGAGGGCTGCGCTCCCCTGCCCTGTGCCGGGTTCTGTGCCGCGGGGTTTTGAGCGCGGGGAATCTGGGCACCTGGGTTCTGTGTGGAGTTAGCGAGCGCGTTAATGCGCGGGTTGTGCATCCCGGTTGCCTGCCAGCTCTGCGCGGGCACGCCGGATACTCTGGATACGCTGGATGCGCCGGATGCGCCGGGGCGGTTAGCGCGCCCGGGCACCACGGATACAGGGCCACCAGCATTGAGCCCAGCGGCACCAAAACCGGCAGCCCCAAAACCTGCAGGTGTATCCTGCCCGGTGGCGTCGGAAAGCCGGTCGGTGATGGTCACTTCCGTGATTTTGCCGCGGCGCGCCGCCATGGTTCGGGTGCTCACGTGCACCACGCGGGCGATGATAGTGACGTCCTGGCCCTCAACAAGTTCGGCGAAGGAGCTGAGCTCACCGCGCGGCAGGTACTTGCGCGGGAAGTATTCGAGCATCTCCCCGACGGTGTGCAGGTCCAGGTGCGTGGAGATTGCCTTGGCGCTGGGCGCGGGAAGGTACTTTTTGAGCGGCGCGTTTTCGATGCGGTCTTCGGAGGCGTAGCGCGCCAGGGCACGGCTCTTAGCCTCCGCGGCGGCTGAGGCGGACTTCGCAGCCGCGACTTTCTCGGCCGCAACCTTCTCAGCGGTTGCCTTCTTTGCGGAAGCTTTCTGGGCGGGCGCTTTCTTTGCGGGAGCAGTCTTCTTCGCTACAGCCTTTTTAGTTTTAGGTGCAGTCTTTTTGGGTGCAGGCTTTTCAGATTCCGCCTCGGGCGCGCTCTTCTTCGGCGCAGGCTTCTGCTCGCCCCCTTCGCTTGCCTTTGTTGCCTTTTGCGGGCGCGCCGAAGTAGCCCGCGCGGCAGTTTCGCTCTCCTGCGGGCTCGGTTCCTTCTGTACAGGTGCCTTCTGAGCAGGTTCCTTCTGAGCCGGCTTCTTCCGGGCGGGTGCTTTCCGGGCAGGTTCCTTCGGCTGATCTGCTTCTGTCTGATGCGCTTCCGACTGTTTTACGTCCGGCTGAGTAGCCTGCCGCGCCGCCAACGCAATATCGACCAGCTCGTAGATAGCGTCGTCGGTCATGGTGTGCGCGGCGGGGCCCAGCGAATGTTTGAGCGTCTTGAGCGCCTTACGGTAGGGTGCGCTGGCGCGCTGTGCCGCGCGTTCGCTCAGTTCGGCGCGGCTCACCTCGCCGCGGGCGTAGGCGGCAAGATCACGCACGGTCAGCTCGGCGGTGGTGCGGAGCTGCTCATCGCTCAGTAGAAGCGTAGCTTTTTTCCCCCGCTGAGCGCGGGTAGGCTCGACAGCCGTTGACTCTGCGGGTTCACCCTGCGCTGCCTCGGCCTTCGCAGGTTTAGTCTTAGCGGGCGCAGGCTCGGGAAGCCCCAAATCCAGGGCTTCCTGCTGTGGGTTCACGGAACGTCGGGCGGGGCTCATACGCCGCCCTCCGCACCGCACGCGTGGTCGGCGTGGTGGCCATCCGTCAGGGAGGAAATACGCTCATCCGCCCACTGCCCGTAGCCCATAATCAGCTCGCGGGCGGGGTCGATGTCGGGCACATGCACGTGCAGCGCCCAGAGTCCAGCCGCCATGTCCAGGGGCGTAATGAGCAGACTGTCACCCATGGCTTCAAGTTCGGGGCGCAACTGCGCCAGGGCGAGGGGCTCGCAGGTCAGCGTACCCATGAGCTCCCAGCCACTCTGCCCCTCACCTTCTGCGTGCTCGGCAGGTTCAGAACCTACCGCAGAAGCCACACCGGCAGAGGGCGCACGCAGCATGGACTCCACCTGCGCCTCGTTCAGGATCGCGCCCTCCCAACGCGGGTTGGAGTGCACCACGGCAAGGTAGAAGCCGAGCGCGCCAGCATCCACGAAACCTGCAAGCTCGGGTGAGGGCGGGAACTGCGCGGTACGTTCCAGAGCGGCACGCATCAGCGCACGTCGACGCTCTTTCAGCACCTCGTCAGCAGCTTCTGCGTCCTGCGATGCATCATAGTGTGCGTCCAGGCGGGCGAGCTCCACCATGACCGACAGCATCGTGGAGGGCACCATCTGCTCCCCCACACTGGCGCGAATACGCTCAGCCGCGAACGCCATCGCGCGCGCCTCCGCATGGGCGTACTCCAGCTTCACTTCGCGGTGCTTCGGCAGGGAACCGCCAGCCAGCACACGCTCGTAGTCTGCCTCCAGGGCACGCACGAGCGGCAGCTCATCGCCCGTGTTGCCGAGCTCCTGCGCGAGGTTTCCGGGCAGGAACCAGTAGCTGCGCACCGCCTCCAGCGCCCAGGCGCAAAGCAGGGTGCCGGAGTTGCCGCGTGCCACGCGGGATGCACGCATAATCGCGTGCTCGTAGATGCCGCCTAGCTGCACCCACAGGTGGGCGAGGGTTTCCCCGTCAGAGGTGCCCTCCCCGCCAAGAATTTCGCCCGCGGGAAGAACCTCACTAGAAAGAATTTCACCGGGCAGAACCTGCTCCATGCCCCGCTCAAACTCTTCGGTCAGGGTCAGCAGGGTGTGGGCGATATTGGATCCGGTGTCCTTATCGGGCACGGGGAACCCATTGAGCTCATTGAGCGCATCGCGGTAACGTTCGATGGTGGTGCGGGCGGCGGTGGACCACGCTACACCGAAGCGGTAGGCGCGCACGCAGGCGCGGCGATAAATCTCGCGTTCTTCGGTGCGCTGGTTCTGCTCTGCGTTCACGCTACCCTCCTCGTCAGTTTCGTCGGTTCCGTCAGTTTCGCGCGGTTCTCGGCTGAGTTCTCGGCTAGTTCCCGACTGATTTCCCGGCTAGTTCCCGGCTGATTTCTCGGTGCCCGCGGCACGGGCAGAATCCAGCCTATTTCGTACTTCTATTCTAGGTAATTTCGGTTAAATGTACGGTATTGCCCGACATCTATCCTGCCAGCTGAAAATGCCAGCTAAAACACCTCGCAGCGCCCGGCAGAGCACCCGGTGGAGCTCCTACGCGGAAGCCCCGTAGTGTTCCCAGCCCATGCCGTCCAGGGAGCGGCCGTCCATCACGACCGCCGCGCCGGTCACCGCATTGTGGCGACGCTCGGCACCGTAGAGCTCGGCGCTCAGACCGCGCTCCGGGGCGTCCGCAACGCAGGTGCCCAGGGGCACGAACTCTTCGGGCACCTCACCGGGGAAGGTCGCCAGCAGGCCGTGGTCTTCTCCACCGACCAGCACAAAGGTGCGCGCCAGGGATGCGGGGCTCTCCCCCGCCTCGTTGCGCTCACCAATCGCCAGCAGCAGGCGCGCCAACGGTAGCAGCGGCTCGGCGAACGCACCCACGGCGGCACGGTCGAGGCGCATCTGCACCCCGGAGGCGGCAGCAACTCGCCCGGCGTCCTTGACGAGTCCGTCAGAAAGATCCAGCATGGAGCTTGCCTGATGCTGGCGCGCCACCTCACCGGCGGGGATGGGGCTGACCGGGTGGTGCTGCGAGTCGACGGCGCGCTCGCAGACCGCAATCATGTGCGCGGCCTCTTCGGGGGTGAGGGTGCGGGCAAGCTCGATGAGCCCCTCGGGAAGAGCGCTAGAGCCTTCAGCTTGCTTCTTTTCCCACGCCTGAGCTACCGCCCCCAGCGCCGCTTCGACTTCCTGGCCTGCGGCGATGGCACGCAGCAGTGCCGTGGCGGGCAGGGAGAGCGGGTTGAGCAGCAGGCGCAGACCGGCATCGGACCAGGCGGTACGTCCCGCCAGGGCGATAGTGTCGCCGGGGCGTGCGCCGGAGCGCAGCACGGCGCGGTCCGTGTAGCCGAGGGCGGTGACGGTCACCGACATTTCGGTGGAGTCGCCAATATCGCCGCCGCCAATCACACATTCGGTGGCTCCGCAGGCGTTGATTCCGTCCACAATGCCGTGGGCAAAGCCGTCAATCCAGCCGTAAGGAGTGCTACCGGGCAGGCTCAAGGAGATGAAGAGGCTCACCGGGCGTGCACCCATGGCGGCAACGTCGGCGAGGTTCTGGGTCGCGGCTTTGCGCCCCACATCGTAGCCGCTGCTGCGGGCGGGTTCCAGAATGAACTCGCCGGCCTCACCCGCCCGTGCGATACCACCGGGCCACAGGTTCATGAAGTCTTGGTCCTCAACGAGAGTGTCGGTGGTGACCACGGTACGCTGACCGGGCGCGGGCGCGGCGAGGACGGCACAGTCGTCACCGGGACCCACGTCGAGGGGTTCGATGCGCCCCGCCTGGCGTGCCGCTGCGGCAACCTGCTCGTTGTGGGTGTTGATAATCGGCATGAAAGCGCGCAGAACGCGGGACTCCCCCAGCTTTGAGAGAGGTGTCTCTCGCATGGGGTTGTCCCGCGTTTCGCTAAAAGTCTGAGGATTCACATCCTCTATTATCGCGTATTCTTACGCGTTATGTTCGCCTTATGCTCCGCGGCTGAAGTAGCGGATTGCCAGAGCAATCAGCACCAGACCGATGAGCGAGAAGAGAATCAGCGGTGCAATACCGGAAAGTCCGGAATCGTCCGCGTCCGCATTCTTCACGGCCTGCTCCTGGGCGGCATTCGCGCCGTCAGCCTTTGCCACGCTCTTTGCAGAGCGGCTGGCGCTAGCCGAGGTGGAGGAGGAGCTAGGCGACTTCGAAGCCGATACCGAGCTTGAGGAGTTCGAGGGGCTTGCCTCATGGGAGTGGTCCTCGTCGGTCTTATTACGCGAGAGGTATCCAGCAACCCAGTCTGCCGCACCCGGGATGGAGTCATTCGAGCCGTTATTGGCTGCGATTCGTCCGAGGGTGGTGCCGCCAGAACGCAACGGATCGTCATCGTCGCCATCAAGCCTGTCATTCGGTGCCTTGGTGCTCGGTGAAGAGCTCGAAGATCCCGAAGAGGAACTTGAGGAGTCAGAGGAGCTGCCCGGTCGCGGAAGCTCAATGGAGATGACGACATCTTCCCCAGAGATTTCCTTACGGGTGCCGGGGGTGGTCACCGGGTTGTTCGCCGGAGGAATCGGAGCAACAGGTTCGGTCTCAATCGGGGTAACCGACTTGGAGTCCGAGCTGTCCTTGTTATCCTCTACCGGAGCTACGGGAGCTACCGGAATCACGGGGATGACCGCATCCTTGGTCGGCTCGTTAGTCGGATCCTGAACCGGGGCCGGGACTACCGGAACCTGAGAAGGATCCTGGGTGGGTGCCTCAGTCGGTTCCTGAGTCGGCTCGGGAGTTACGTCCTTGGTCGGTTCAGGAGCGGGCACCGGATTCGGTTCCGGAGCGGGGTCCTGGGTCGGCTCCGGGGTCGGTTCGGGAGTTACGTCCTTCGTCGGCTCGGGAGTAGGTTCAGGGGTAGGCTCCGGATTCGGTTCGGGAGTAGGTTCCGGAGTCGGATCCTGAGTAGGCTCCGGGGTCGGCTCGGGAGTTACATCCTTCGTCGGCTCGGGAGTAGGTTCAGGGGTGGGCTCTACCGTAGGCTCAGGAATCGGATCCTTGGTGGGTTCCGCGGTGGGCTCCACAGTAGGCGCAACGGTCGGTTCCGGAGTGGGAGCAACAGTAGGTTCTGCCGTCGGCTGGACCGTAGGCTCCGCAGTCGGAGCTACAGTCGGCTCAGCCGTCGGAGTTGCAGTAGGAGCAACACTCGGTTCGGCACTTGCGCTAGGAGCTACGGTCGGCGTAGCGGTAGGTTCAGCGGTCGCATCCTTAGAGGGCTCTACGCTAGGACTCGCCGTAGCACTCGGGGTTGCGGTAGCACTCGCAGAAGCGGTGGGCTCGGCAGTAGGCTGCGCGGTAGCGTTCGGACTGGGCGTAGCACTCGCGGAGGGCTCGGCGCTAGCGGTGGGCTGAGCACTCGAAGAAGCGCTAGGCTGAGCGGTGGGCTCTGCCTGCGCTTTGTCAGTCTTATTGTCCCCCTGAGCGGTGGGCCATGCGCTCACGGTTGCGAGCGTGGGTACTGCCGCCTGAGAGGAAGATGCCGCGGCCGCGGCGGGGTCCAGGGTTTGGCTTGCGGTGCCGACAGGGTTCGGCGGAAGCTGTGACGCTGCCTCCTGCACATCTTGAGCAAATGAGGCTACGTATGGACTTCCGGAAGCAACCAGTGCTGTCGCCAGACTCGCAGAGACCACCTTACGGTTTCGTTTTCCCAAAGGTTGTCCTTGACTTTCTAATACGTTGTGAGTGAATAGATACCCAATCGCTAGGGCAGATTGGATATGCCTTCATCTATTCTACCGAATCGACTTTTTCTTCATTACTCATTTTAGCGCTTTCATACCAATCTTTGAGCTTCAAGATGTGCAACGACCATCAACAACATCTTTTCGTTACCTAGAAGCATCATTTCATGCACTTATGAGCAGAATTACGTTTTGCCTTATCAATACCACTTTAAAACTTGCACTCCACTATCCAAGCAGCCTCGAGGCGAGTGTGAGTGATTTTTCTCATGGGTGAAATTCGAGCGATTCTCATCAAGATTTAGAGGCTAATACGTACCAATTACCCCTCTCACACAGCCATCAACTTGCCCACCGCGCAAAAAAGCGCCCCGATACAGACTCTCAAGAATCCGCACCGAGGCGCCTTACAGCAGGGGCACTCCCCACCGTTAAATATTCATATGCCAAGCGTCAGCTCAAGAACTTAGCCCGCTCGTTAAGCACTCTCTAAAACTAGCGCAGACCCAGGGGGCGTTCCATCGCCAGGGTCAGCAGTTCACTAATCAGGTCAGTGTAAGAGATACCGGTGTTCTCCCACATGGTCTTGTACATCGAAATCGGGGTGAAGCCGGGCATGGTATTCACCTCGTTGATGACCAGGCGGCCATCCTCGGTGTAGAAGAAGTCCGCACGCGACAGACCCTCGCCGTCCAGCGCCAGGAACGCCTTCACAGCCAGCTCACGCAGGCGATCCTGCACGTCCTGCGGCAGGTTTGCCGGGCACACGGTCACAGCGGAAGACTCAGAAACGTACTTCGCCTCGAAGTCGTAGAAGCCGTGGTCCTGATCCACAACCTCAATCTCGCCGGGGTAGGATGCGCGCGGCATCTCGCCGTGGTGGCCATCGAGCACAGCGCACTCGATTTCGCGGCCCACAATACCCGCCTCAATAATGATCTTCGGGTCGTGGCGGCGTGCCTCTTCAATCGCGGGCACGAGCTCCTCCACCGAATCCACCTTGGTAATACCGAAGGAAGAACCTGCACGGGTCGGCTTCACGAACATGGGGAAGCCCAGCTTCAGCACGCGCTCCAGAATCTGCTCGCGGTCCTCGTGCTCCCACTGGCGGTTGGTGATGACCTCGTAGGGGCCAACCTCCAGGCCAGCAGACTCGAAAGCAACCTTCATGAAGTGCTTATCCATACCCACAGCGGATGCGGTCACACCGCAACCCACATAGTGCAGGTCAGCCATTTCCAGCAGACCCTGCACGGTGCCATCCTCACCGAAGGGGCCGTGCAGCAGCGGGAACACAACGTCCACCGGTGCGGTGCGGGTAACGTTACCCTCAGCGTCCACCAGGGTCAGGCAGGAATCACCGGCACCCATCGGCAGGAACACCTGCTGGGTACCCTCGGGGAACTCTGCGGTACCGCGAGTACCAGCGGTCAGCTCGGCGAGCTCCTGCTCGTCAGTCAGGTACCAGCGGCCGTCACGGGTAATACCGATAGTGATGACGTCGTAGGCGGTGCGGTCAATGGCGCTCAGCACGCCAGCGGCGGTAATGAGCGAAATGGGGTGCTCGGAGGAGCGGCCACCGCACAGCAGGGCGACGGTCTTCTTCTCGGTCATATATTTCTCCTAGTCAATGTTCCCCTACCCTCAGGTCCGGAAGGTGGAACGGCAATGCGTCAATAATCCTAACGCACGAATACCGTCGCGGTCACTGATGCGTTTCTCACGCACCGGTCTTCCGCAACGGTATCCGTCCTCGGATGTTTACATTCAATCTTCTTCTAGTATGTCCTGGCACACACCACTAATCAGGGGTTACCAGCACACCAGAAAGCTTCAAAACCTAGTGGCTCTCATGCTTGAGGCGGCGACCCAGTAGCTGAGGCGCCAACTCCTCAATGCCAATACGGCCCGAGAGCACCGCAACCACAGCCTCAACAATGGGCATCTCCACGCCGTGACGACGAGCCAACTCAGCCACCACCGGAGCCGACTTAATCGACTCAGCGGTCTGGCTCATGTGCTCATGCAGGCGGTCAGGGGTAATGCCCTGGGCCAGCAGGCGGCCCGCCGTGTGGTTACGAGACAGCGGCGAAGAGCAGGTCGCAATCAAGTCACCCATACCGGCAAGACCACTCATCGTCGCAGCCTCGCCACCCAACGTCACCGCCAGGCGGGTAATCTCCGCCAGACCGCGAGTCATAATGGACGCCTTCGAGTTATCGCCGTAATTGCGGCCCTCGCAAATACCCACGCAAAGGGCAATCACGTTCTTCACCAGGCCGCCAATTTCGGTACCCACCACATCCGTGTTGGTGTACGGGCGGAAGTACGCGCACGCAATCGCGTGAGCAACAGACTCAGCCACCGGCAGGGTACGAGCCGCAACCACGGAGGCGGTAGGCTCCTCCCCCATGATTTCCTTCGCCAGGTTCGGGCCCGAGAGCACGCACACGCGGTGCGGAATATGGCCGATCGCGCGCACATCAGCGCCGCGCAGAGCCATAGCCTCTTCCAGCTCCTCGGTAATGACCTGCGACATGCGCAGACCCGTACCGGTCTCCAGGCCCTTCGCCAAAGAAACCAGCATGGCGTTCGGCTCAATATAGCGGGCGAAGCTCTGCAACTGCGAACGCAGAACCTGCGCGGGCAAGGCAAGCACCACAATATCCGCGCCGGCCAGCGCCGCGGGAGCATCCGCCGTGAAGTGCATGTTATCCGGCAACTTCATTCCCGGAAAATAGCGGGCGTTCTCGCGGGTGCGCTCGCACTCAGCCATCACCTGCTCATCACGGCCGATGAGGGTCACGCGAGTGTCATCGCCGCGCTCGCGGGCAGCGTCCGCCGCAATCTTAGCGAAAGCGGTGCCCCAGCTACCGGCGCCGAGCACCGCAATAGACTGTACGGTTGCCGGAGGGGTAAATTCAGGGCTTGCTGCGGGGGTGCGTCCAAAGAAAGTCACGAAAACACCAGCCTCTCTTCCTTGTGAGGTCCTTGGGTGAGCCACCGAAGGCGCCCGGTCGGGCACCTATCGGTGGCTCTCATATGATTCCCAGCGGGAATACTACTTTTCGTCCGGTTCGCCGAGTGCGCCACCGACCGGACCGGAGGGGGTGCCGGGGGCTTCACGACGCTTAGTGCGCGGATTCCAACGCCCCTCAGGAGCCTTCTCGCCGCGGATTTGCTCCAGCTCGGCGGTAATAGCATCCAGCATGGCGTCGGTGACCACGCCCAGTTCGGTGCGGGTGTGCTTAGCCTCGGGGCTGGTGTCCTCAACGAGGGAGGCAATATCCAGTGCCTTGCCAACCTTCACGCGGACGGTCTTGCGCGGGAACAGCGAAATCTTACGCTTCTCCTTGATGCGGCCGTCCTCGCCGGGCTCATCCACGTAGCCGAGAATCTGCTCGTCACCCCAGTGCGCCACCGGGTAGACGGGCGCGCCGGTCGCAAGAGCCAGACGAGCCGCACCGGTACGCGCCTGCATGGGCCACAGCTGCGGATCGTGAGTGGTGGTGCCCTCCGGGAAAATCACGACGGCACCGCCAGCCTCAACAATCTTGCGGGCGGTAATCAGGGACTTACGCGCATCCACCGAACCGCGAACCACGGGAATATGCGCGAGCTTGCGCATAATGTAGCCGAGCACGGGTGCACGGAAGAGCGAATCCTTCGCCAAGAAGCGCGGCAGGGCGCCCTCAACGAAAGCAGGGAAAGCCACGGTCACCGGGTCAAGCTCGGTGGTGTGGTTAGCCACGATAATGTACCCGCCGCTCTTGGGCAGGTTCTCACGGCCGGCAATCTCAACGCGTGCGATGAGCATGTACAGCCCGCGCGCAGCGTTACCGAGCACCTTGTACAGAGCATCGCCGGAGGCGGTGGGCTCAATCTCAGGCAGAGCCTGCTTTCCCTGCTGTCCGCTCACTAGTCCTGAACCTCAACTTCCTCGGGCTCAACAACGACGATTGCCGCATCGGGCTTGGGAGCCTTCGACGCCTTGCGTGCCAGCACCTCAAAGTTGGCACCCAGGCTCTTGAGCTTCTCCTCAAAGTTCTCGTAGCCGCGAGCAATCAGCTCAACACCACTCACGTGAGAGGTGCCCTTAGCGGCCAGAGCAGCAATGATGTGGGAGAAGCCGCCGCGCAGGTCCGGAACCTCAATGTCGGCACCGGTCAGCGGGGTGGGACCAGAAATAATAGCGGAGTGGCCGTAGCCCTTACCCTCGAAACGGCAGGGTGCGCCGCCCACGCAATCACGCATGACGACAATATCTGCGCCCATCTGCTTCAGGGCGTTGGTGAAGCCGAAACGCTCCTCGTACACGGTCTCGTGCACGATGGATGCGCCCTTAGCCTGGGTCAGCGCCACGACAAGGGGCTGCTGCCAGTCGGTCATGAAGCCGGGGTGCACGTTGGTCTCAAAGACGATGGGCTTCAGCTGAGCACCGGGGGTGTGCTGAGCCGGGTGGGTGAAGCGGATACCTTCGGCGGTCACCTCGTACAGGCCACCCATCTTGCGGAACTGGTTCAGGAACGCGGTCATATCCTTCTGATCTGCGCCGCGCACGAAAATGTCGCCGCCGGTAGCCAGAGCTGCAGAAGCCCAGGAAGCGGACTCGTTACGGTCGGGCAGGGACGTGTGATCGTAGCCGGTCAGCTCGTCCACGCCCTCAATGACGATGGTGCGGTCCTCGTTAATGAAGATGATGGCGCCCATCTTCTGCAGAACAGCAATCAGGTCAATAATTTCGGGCTCAATCGCTGCATTGCGCAGGATGGTCTTACCCTTAGCGCGCACACCGGTAAGCAGAACCTGCTCGGTAGCACCCACGGAGGGGTAGTTCAGCACAATCTCTGCGCCCTTCAGACCCTCTTCGGGAACAATCAGAGTGGTGCCGGTTTCATCATCCTTTTCAACGACTGCACCGAACTTGCGCAGAGCCGCCATATGGTAGTCGATGGGGCGGTCACCAATCTTGCAACCACCCAGGTTGGGGATGCGTGCGGTACCGAGGGTGTGTAGCAGCGGGCCCACCATCAGAATCGGGATGCGGGAGTTACCACCGAAGAGCTGAATCTCCTCTGCGTTCTTTGCAGCGGTGGTTGCATCCTGTGCGGGGTTGAGAGTCAGAACACCAGCGTCGCGGTCATAGTCGACCTTTGCACCGTGCAGCTCCACGAGGGTGGTAACGATTTCGACATCGCTCAGGTCAGGGACGTTACGCAGAGTCGAGGGGGTCGAACCATGCAGTGCTGCGACCATCGCCTTGGGCACCAGGTTCTTGGCGCCTCGAACGTGAACCTCACCAACGAGCGGAGTGCCACCTTCAATGCGAAGCTTGCTGATGTTCTCAGTCATTAAAAATCCTTTGTGGAGTCGGCTGGTTTAGGCCGAACTTTAACAGTGTGCCGATGCGCCGCGTTCTGTCGTGCCGCGCCCCTGCCGGTAGCAGGGCGAAACGGGCGCATATATTCATCATTATTCTAAGCCCTGCGTAAAGGTGCTCCAAACACTGAAGAACCTTTGGAACTCGTGACTGAGATTTTGCTCTGTTGTGTATGTGAAAAACCGCTCTGGCCCCCTCAGATTCAGAGCCAGAAAAACAAAAAGATACACAAACATTCACACTAATGCAAACATTTTCTGTTTCTTCGCCGAAATTTGACGTTAGTTTCGTCTTTTTAACGTCCGAATTTGAACTTGAGAGCAACCTCACCCCTACAATAACGTGCACACTCGTGCCCACTGAACGGCGCCTCCGCTCTCACGGAGGAGCCAATCAGCTCTACACTGCGGCATAGGCGCCGGCACCGACCTTGCACCCGCGCAGTACAGAGCCTCACGGGAGGGCGCGTGGCGTGCATTCACTGCATAAACCTTTGCGATGGTACCCAACCAAAACGGTTCGGCTTCCTGATTCACTTCAACTTCAAAAATTCACTTCAACATCACCGTAAATATTCGAAAGTCAACTAAAAACCAGGGCCCATCGCAACCAACCACAGGTCGCTTCTCGGCTGCATCCGCGAACTACCGGAGGACCCCAAATATGACACATCACAACACTGCATCACGCATTTCGCGCCGTCGCCTCGTACAGGGTGCGGCGTGGAGTGCTCCCGTTATCCTCGCCAGCGCAACCGTCCCTGCATGGGCGGCAAGCGGCGAGCCCACCTGCTCCCCCGCTCTGACCCTCAAGCCGACCGCAACCGGCTTCGACGACAAGGCTGGCGCATACACCGAATGGCTCGTCCCTGAAGGCGTTGGACGAGTACGCTTCGACCTCGTGGGAGGTGCCGGCGGTGCCGCATCTTCCTTCACTCCCCGATACCTGACCGACGTCACGAACGCGGCCCTGGCTGGCGGCGGTGCCGGTGCACAGCTCAGCGGTGTTCTTGCGGTCAAGTCCGGCGACATCCTGCGCGTCTGGGCGGGTAACGGCGGCGTCGGCTCCGCAGCCGGCGCACAGCCCGCACTCGGAGGCGAAGGCTACGCAGCAGGCGGCGACTCCACCGGCTCCAGCACCGCAACCGGCGCAGCGCAGGTAGTAGGCACCGATAGCGGCTACGTGTACGGCGCGTCCGGCGGCGGCTCCTCCGCGGTCGAGCTCGTCCGCGACGGCGCAGTCACCGTCGTAGCCGTTGCCGGTGCTGGCGGCGGCGGCGCGCAGCTGGGCACCCTCACCACCCACCAGAGCCTCTTCAACGCCCAGCCCAAGGATCAGCTGAACCCGGCACTGCGCGTGGCGCTGGACGGTCGCGATGCATCCACCACCGCAGGCGGCAGCGCGGGCGGCGACCTGGGCACCGACAACACCGGTCAGGGCGGCATGCTCATGGCAAGCCCCTACCAGGAGTTCAAGCCCCTCGACGAGGACGATAAGACCCTCGACATGCGTTTCATGGTCACCGGCGGTACCGCTGGTCGCTCCGGCGTAGCTGGCACCCTCGGTGAGGCACTGGCAGGCGTCCTCGACGAGAACAACGAGCTAAAGCTCATGCCCATGTCCGAATCCTGGTTCGACTCCTACGATTTCCCGCGCTACTACCGCTACGAGGGCGACTCCGTGAGTGATAAGGAAAAGGGAACCGGCGGTGCGGACGCTACCGGCTCTTACCGCGGTAAGGGCGGCTCGGGCGCGCTGCTCTCCCACACCTACGGCAAGCTCTCCCTCACTTCCGTAGCATCCGGTGGTGGCGCCGGCTACGGCGGCGGCGGCGCAGGCCTGAACATCTGGACCGTTGGCTCATACTACGAGGCCGTTTTCGGCCGTCAGGTGCAGTTCGAGGGCGAAGGCAACATCTACTCGCTCAGCGCCCTGAGCAGCGGCGGCGGCGCAGGCGGCAGCTACATTAACCACGAGGTGGTTTCTGACTTCGCTCTTGCCACCGCACAGAACGCGAACCCGACCGCGGGTGTGCGCTCCCCCGGTTCGGCGGCGCTGTACAGCTGCACCGAGAACGCAACCTTGAACACCCCCATCACTGAGGGTGCCTAAGCTCTAGGTATTGAATAAATACGCCTCCCCGGAAGTTCCGGGGAGGCACATTCATATGTGTGCCAGGTTTTTGGGTACAGAAAAGCTCGAAGGCGGCGACTGAATCAGTCGCCGCCTTCGAGCTTTATATATCTACGGCTTAGAGTTCCCCTACTTAGAGCTCCTGAGTGCGGGGCATCCAGGAGGGGCGCTTCGCCTCGTACGCTTCAATAGCTTCGAGGTTCTGCAGGGTCAGACCGATATCGTCCAGGCCCTCCATGAGGCGCCAGCGCACGTAGTCGTCAATCTCGAAGGGAACAACCAGCGCGCCCACGGTTACGGTCTTGGACTCCAGGTCAACGGTGATTTCGGTGCCGGGCTCGTGCTCCAGCGCCTTCCAAATCAGCTCGATATCGTCCTGTGCAACCTGTGCGGTGACCAGGCCCTGCTTACCGGAGTTGCCGCGGAAAATATCGGCAAAACGAGCAGAGATAACGACCTTGAAACCGTAGTCGCGCAGCGCCCACACGGCGTGCTCACGCGAGGAACCGGTACCGAAGTCCGGGCCCGCAACCAGCACGCTACCGTGCTTGTAGGGCTCCTGGTTCAGGACGAACTCGGGGTCCTTACGCCAGTTAGCGAAGAGGGCATCGTCAAAGCCAGTCTTGGTCACTCGCTTGAGGTAGACGGCGGGGATGATCTGGTCGGTGTCAACATTCGAAGAACGCAGCGGCACGCCAATGCCGGTGTGCTTAATAATGGGTTCCATAATGGCTCCTTAGCTATAGCGGCGTGCTAGGCCACGACGTCGGACGGGGCGGACAGGGTACCGCGCACAGCGGTTGCGGCGGCGACCACCGGGGAGACCAGGTGGGTGCGGCCACCCTTGCCCTGGCGGCCCTCAAAGTTACGGTTCGAGGTGGAGGCGCAACGCTCACCGGGTGCCAGCTGGTCGGGGTTCATGCCCAGGCACATGGAGCAGCCGGCAAAGCGCCAGTCGGCACCGAAGTCCTTGAAGACCTTGTCCAGGCCTTCTGCTTCTGCCTGCGCGCGGACCTTCTGGGATCCGGGCACGACCATCATGCGTACGTTCTCGGCGATGGTGCGGCCACGCACGATGTCTGCGGCGGCGCGCAGGTCCTCAATGCGGGAGTTGGTGCAGGAGCCCAGGAAGACGACGTCCACGGGAATTTCCTTCATGGGGGTGCCCGCCTTCAGATCCATGTATTCGAGGGCGCGTTCTGCTGCGACCTTGTCGTTCTCGTCCTCGAAGTCGTCCGGGGAGGGAACGGCGTGGCTCAGCGGAATACCCTGACCGGGGTTGGTGCCCCAGGTGACGAAGGGTTCGAGCTCGTCAGCGTTGATGAAGATTTCCTTGTCGAAGACGGCGCCTTCGTCGGTGGGCAGGCTCTTCCAGTACTCGACTGCCTTGTCCCACTCTTCACCCTTGGGTGCGTGCTGGCGACCCTTGATGTACTCGAAGGTGATCTCGTCGGGGGCGACCATGCCGGCGCGTGCACCCGCCTCAATGGACATGTTGCACATGGTCATACGACCCTCCATGGAGAGGGAGCGGATCGCGGAGCCGCGGTATTCGAGCACGTAGCCCTGACCACCGCCGGTGCCGATCTGCGCGATGACGGCGAGGATGATGTCCTTCGCGGTCACGCCGGGCTTGAGGGTGCCTTCAACGTTGATTGCCATGGTCTTGAAGCGTGCCAGGGGCAGGGTCTGGGTTGCCATGACGTGCTCCACCTCGGAGGTGCCGATGCCGAACGCGAGAGCGCCGAACGCACCGTGGGTGGAAGTGTGGGAGTCGCCGCAGACGATGGTCATGCCGGGCATGGTCAGACCCAGCTGCGGGCCGACCACGTGTACGATGCCCTGTTCCTGGTCGCCGAGGGAGTGGATGCGCACGCCGAACTCTGCAGCGTTGCGGCGCAGGGTCTCGATCTGGGTGCGGCTGGTCAGGTCGGCAATGGTGCCGAAGATGTTGTCGGTGGGGGTGTTGTGGTCCTCGGTGGCGATGGTCAGGTCGAGGCGGCGCAGGGGGCGGTTCTCGATGCGCAGGCCTTCGAATGCCTGGGGGGAGGTCACTTCGTGCAGTAGCTGCAGGTCGATATAGAGCAGGTCGGGCTTGCCGTTTTCGCCGGGGACGACGACGTGTGCGTCCCAGACTTTTTCTGCCAGGGTGCGCGGACGGGTGCCCGCGGTGGTTGCGTTCTGTTCGCTAGTCATGCTTTCTCCTGCTTGATGCGTTCCTACGGTGGATGCGTTCGGTGTGGTGCGTGCCGCAAGTTTGCGGAGTTAAGGGGCGGATTATGTACCCGATGGGACCCTCAAATCGGTATTTCCCTGCGGCGTGTCGCATATTTTTTCACGGATTCTTAGCCTGTGAGACGGCCTAGAAACACCCCGAACTAGCGAGTGTTTTTATGTGGGTTTACTCTATGACTCCAGGGTAATTTTGCGGGATTGCGCGCATTTTCCTGCGGCTTTTTCACACATTTTCACCCATAAACACACATAAACACTTATTATGAAAAACTCATAATTTATCCCGTAGGGGGTGATTCCATCTTCAGCTGTGCACCCGAAAGAGTCCACGAAGTCCGGGGTATCTTTCATATTCTGAGATAGAATATAAGAATGACTCCTTCCGCTTCACGTTTTAACGCACACGGAATGCGTCACCCCAACGCATCCACATACCACAACGCACCGATTGTCGACCCCGTCAAGCCGCCCGAACACATGGCCGCCGACGAGCAGATGGTAGAGGTAAACTCCCACGGCTCCTCCGGCGTTGGCGTGCTCGACAAGGCGACCCTCATTCTTGATTGCCTCGAGGCAGGACCCGTATCTCTGGGTGACCTCGTCAAGGCAACCGGTCTGGCGCGCCCCACCGCACACCGCCTCGCCGTGGCGTTGACACACCACCGCCTCGTAGCCCGCGACGTGCAGGGACGCTTCATGCTCGGACCCCGCCTGACCGAACTCGCATCCGCAACCATTGCTGACGAGCTCATCACCGTGGCAGACCCGATCCTGCAGAAGCTCAGCCTCGAAGCTGACGAGTCCACCCAGCTGTACCGCCGCCAGGGTGACTGGCGCGTGTGCGCAGCCACCTCCCCCCGCCCCTCCGGCATGCACGAATCTATTCCGGTCGGCACCCAGCTGTCCATGCAGGCAGGCTCCGCCGCCCAGGTTCTGCTGGCTTGGGAAGATCAGAACCGCATTGTTGAAGGCCTGCGCGATGCACACTTCAGCGCAGCCATGCTCGCGGCTGTGCGCCGCATCGGCTGGGCGCAGTCCGTGGGCGAGCGCGAGCGCGGTACCGCCTCGGTGTCCGCTCCGGTGCGTGCTCCCGGTGGCAAGGTGATTGCGGCTGTGTCTATCTCGGGTCCGATTGATCGTATGACCCGCCAGCCGAACCGCAACTACCCCGAGCTGGTCGTCAAGGCTGCTCAGGCGATTACTGACGGTTTGCGTGAGCTTTCTGCTTCTCACTCGGCATCGGATGTTGAGGAAAGCTAAGGCTCTGTTCTAGATAGTTTTCACGAAAAGAATCCCTCCCCACTTCGTTTGAGAGGTGGGGAGGGATTCTTTTATGCACTCTTAGCCTGATGCAGCTTATCCTGATGCGGTTTTTCAGATGATACGCCGCTAAATGTCCAGCGCCTTGCGGTAGGAGTTGAGGCGCTTAGCTTCCAGCTGCACCGGGGCGACCACGCAGGACTGCACCGCCTTCTCAACGCCGGTCTGCAGGCGACCGCGCAGCTTGCGTGCGTAGTAGCGTGAGCCCATGGCGGTGAGCAACCTGCCCACACCCGCCGAGGCAATACCAAGCAGGATACCCAGCAACAGAAGCAGGGTCGGCAGGGGTACCGGGGAGCCTTCGGGGGTCGGGGCGGGCGGCAGTTGAATCTGCAGGTACGCCATGCCGGAAATCAGGGTCAGCCAGCCGACGCCCACCAGGGCGCTCAGTAGCGCGATCCACTGCAGGGCATTGAAGATGACCCAGGGGGCGCGGGTGCGGCCCAGACCGTAGTCGATGCGCATCATGTCGCGTTCGAGCAGTTCGGGTAGCTCAGCCTCGCGGGAGAGCGCGGCTTCCTTCATGCTGCGCTTCCACGGCTCGTCGATGCGGGCCGCCATCTGCTTGCTGTATTGGCGCACGGCGTTTGCCATGCCTGCCTTCTGCGCGGCGCTCAGCGGAGGTAGCGAGGATGCCACCAGCTCGGGTGCGTTCTCGCTATCGGAGCCGAGCATGCCCGAGGACTTCTCCGCCTTAGACGCGCTCTTCGTTTCGTCCTGCTGCCCCAGGTGCAGGCGGCGCAGGGGGTCAGCTTTCAGACGGCTCATCCAGCGGGTGAGGATCCAGCCGGTGTGCTGTCCCGCGGCGCGGCGGTAGGAGGCGGTTGCCGCCTGCAAAACCTGCTCAGCCTGGCTGGAGGTGTAGCACGCCTTCACGAGCTTCTGTTCCGCTTCGAGGGCGTAGGCTCCGGCGAGCACGGTTCCCTCTCCCCCGGCATAGGTGCGCAGCTGGGAGGCGGTGGCGTGCAGCTGCGCGTCGGTTCGCTGCAGGGATAGGCTCTTGGCGGCGGCTACCTGGGCGAGCAGGTCACGCAGCACGTCGACGCCCTCACCGGTTCGCGCGGAGACGGCGATGGGTGCGGCGAGCAGGTGCGCTTCGGTGCCCTCGGCCTGGAGCAGGCGGGTGAGGGAGGCGAGCACAGCGGGCACCTCGGCGGGTGCGAGCTTATCCGCCTGGTTAAGCACGCAGAGCGCCTGGGCGCCGGAGGCGGCGAGCGGCACCATGAAGTCGCGGTGGATGACGGCGTCGGCGTATTTTTGGGGGTCGACGACCCAGACGAGTACGTCCACGTAGCGCATCATGCGGGCGGCGAGGTCGCGGTTGGTGGTGGTGACCGAGTCGAAGTCGGGCATGTCCAGCAGGATCAGTCCACCGGTGCGGGTGCGCATTTCGCCGCGTCCGCCTACTGCACGGCGGATGCGGTTGAAGAGTCCGGGAGCCGGTTCGGTGACGGCATTGGGTGCCGCTACTCCCCCGCCAGCCCCGTTACCCTCGGTTGCTTCTCCTTCTGCGGCGAGCGCCTGAGTTTGCGGGTAAACGCGCTTGTCGATACCGAGCCAGTCAAGTAGCTCTTCGCTGCCTTCTGCTTCCCAGATTGCCGCCTGCACGGTGGAGGTGGTCGGGCGTGTGGGCGCGGAGAGGGCAATGTTCTGCCCGGCGATGGCGTTGAAGAGCGTGGATTTGCCGCTGCCGGTCGCGCCGAAGAAGCCGATGACGGTGTGCTCGGTGGAGAGTTCGCGGCGCTGGCTGAGGCGTTCGAGGGTTTCGGTGGCATCGAGCAGTACGGTCTCGGGGACTCGTCCTTCGCCGTAGCTGATGGCATCCTTGAGGGATGCAACGGAGCGCGCGAAGGGCGAGGTCGCCACGGCGGGGGTGGCGCCTCGCTCGGCGTTGCGATCGGTGTTGCGCTCGGCGTTCTCGAGTTTTTTCTCGGGGGTAGTCATAGTGCGTTATTTCTTCGTCTGTGGTGCGGGGTGCCTGCCCGGAGTGGTTTAGCGGGCAACCGTGCCGTTAGTGTGGGCTGCGGCTTGGCGCTGTGTGGTTTGGCGCTGTGTGGTTTGGCGCTGTGTGCTCATTTCTGCGGCGATTGCCTGTACCTGTTCGGCGGCGCGGTGAATGTCCTCGGCATCAGCCTGCGGGTCGGTTTCTTCCAGCACGGCGGTGAAGGGCTGGGCGTGCTCGGTGAGCAGATCCGCCATGCGTTCGAGCAGGTCGGTGCGGGCGCGGGTTGCCATGCGGCGCACCGCGTCTTCACCGAAGATGGACTCGAGCAGCTTGGTGCCGACCACGCCGCTACCGCCCGCAATACCCGCTTCAATACCGGTAATGCCGCCGGTGAGGCTGAACGCGGCGACCATGAGCATCACGGCGGTAGCGTTCACGCCCAGGGAAAGGAAGCGAGCACGTTTGCGCTTGTCGGCGCCTTCTTCGCGAATCATTTCGAGCACTGAGCCCTGCCAGAGGCGAATCTGCTCGGCAACAGCGGCGGAGAAGATGTCTTCGGCGGACTGCACTTCACCCTTCGCTTCGTTGCCCTTCGCCTCACCGTTTGCGCCTGCGTTCTGTTCGGGCGCCGCGGCGGAGGCCGTCTGCGGCGCAACAGAAACAGCCTGCAGCACATCCAGGCGCGCCAGCAGGGAGCGTCCGGCACGGCTGGCATGCCAGCGGGTGCGGGTGTTTTCGGAGGCGCGGGCAGCTGCATCCAGCACGACGGCGTGGATGCCGCTTTCGAGGGCGTCTTCTACCTTCTGGGCGGCGGCGGGCTGACCGCGCAGGGCGGAGCCGACGCGGTCGCGCAGGCGACCGATGGTGCTGTCGAGGGAGCGGAAGAAGTCGCCGGTTCCCACGAAGTCGTGCCAGCGCGAGAGCACTTCGCCGCGCAGCAGGGAGCCGTCGGAGAGTGCCCCGTCGATGGTGGTCAGCGCGTCCTCGTATTCTTCGGCTACGATGGCGGCAAGTGACTGGTGTGCCGCCTGCTGGCGTGCCTGTTCGGCGGCGAGCACCTGCAGGTTACCGGCGAGGGTTTCGACGGCACCGGCGAGGGTCTGCCGGGCAATGGCGGCGCGGGCGGGCGCGTCGGCGCCGAGTTCGCGGATCCACAGGGTCAGAGGGGCGAGGCTGACGGGGGCGAGCATGCCGCTTTCATCGCGCGGCTGTTCGGTGACGGTGTGAATCAGCACGGCGTGGATTCCCGCCTCGTCGAGCATGCGTCGTAGGTCGTTTTCAATGGCTTCTTCGTCGCCTTCGGGCACGCGGTTGAGCACCACGGCAATTGCGATGGAGCGCGCGGCTGCCTCGTGGAGTAGCTCCCAGGGCACGGCGTCGGCGTAGCGGTTGGCGGTGGTGACGAAGAGCCACAGGTCTGCTGCGGAGAGCAGTTCCTTGGCGAGGGTGCGGTTTTCTTCGGAGACGGAGTCTATATCGGGTGCGTCGATGAGCGCGATGCCCTGCGGTAGCGCCGAGGTAGTAATAGGAATGAGGGCGCGCGCAATCTTCGGGTCGAGGCCGGGTAGTGCCTGCGATCCGGCGTTCATACCGGAGGTGCGGGTGCGCGGCAGGGTGGGCAGGAAGCGTTCGGGTGACAGCGCCGCTTCGTCTTCTGCGCGGTACAGGAGTACGGGGTGGCGGGTGGTGGGTCGAATCGCGCCGGACTGGGTGAGCGGTTCGCCGAGCAGAGTGTTGACGAGGGTGGATTTGCCGGCGCCGGTGGAGCCTCCGACCACGATGGTGAGGGGGTTGTCGACGCTGGCACTGCGCGGCAGGATGTAGTCGTCGAGTTGGCGTGCCATGGCTGCGAGCAGGGTGCGCGCGGTGGCGGTGCCGTGCTCGGCGGTACCGTCGTGGGTGACGGCGTAGGGGGTGCCGGGGGTTTCGCCAGCTTCTACGTCGAGCGGGAGGGGGATTCGAGTGAGCAGTTCGCGAGCTGCTTTGAGCTGCGCATAGTCGGTGGTAGTCACAGCGCTATTGTCCCATAGGGTGCACCTGCTTCATGCCATGTGTAGGCGTTGCGGTGGGCGCGTTGCGGTTGCGGGTTGTTTGGGGGCTCATATTGAGGTGTTTTTGATAGGTGTTTGGACAACCTGAAGAGGTTGAGATACTACTTGCACACAGGGTGCAACAACTCCAATTTATGATTTATTCATAAGAAGAGCAGGTGAGAAAATCCTTGAGTTTCCGCGGGAAAAAAGCACATTTTAATGCGGTTACCCGGAACACATTGGTACGTTTTATAACCCGCATAAAACGGGCAAATATTAAGATTTGATAACTTTTTACGCTCAAGCGCAGATATGGTCATTTTGAACCTGAAAGTACGCTTAGAATCGTTGAGCACGACATACAGGCAGGTCATAATCCACACCGAATCCCCAGGAGGTTTCTGACCTGCCCTTCGTATCGCATCCGTACTCACCGCGGTATGCGATACCCACCGGGAATGCTCACCGAACCCTCACGCAACTGCAATCAACTGCCGTTGAGGTTCACTGCATCCGAGCTACCCGCATACTGTCTGCCCATCTTTACTCTTGCGAAAGGTTGCGTATGTTCGGTTCGCTGTCACGGCGCCGTCTTCTTGCTCTTTCTTCCGGAGCAGCATTGAGCGCACTCGCAAGCGCTTGCAGCCCCAGCGCAGTTTCTCGCCCTCAACCACTCGCTAACCCTTCCCCTACTAAGGCTGCTCCTCAGAGCTCCCAGACCAAATCTGCGACCACCACGCGCAGCATTACGTACGCCGAGCCCCTGCCCGCATCGGCTCTGGACGGTCGCGGACCGGCTCTTCTGCCGGATCAGTTCTTTGAGCGTTCCGGAAATTTCTCAAACGGCACCCTGAGCCATCGAGCCGTCAATGTCCCCCGCCCCACCATGCCCCCGGAAGCTAAAGAGCGCACCGTCGAAGGTCTGCACGCCTTCCTGCAGTACTGGGGTGCGGCACAGAACTATATGCTCCTCACCGGCGACACCGAGCCCTTCATGAATCTGCCCGGCCAGGAGCACTTTAGTCAGATGGCGCAGATGTACCGCGACATTTACCGCTACAACATTGGCTGGCTGGTCTCTAAGAGCAACCACCCCATGTGCATCAATCTAAGCTCCCCGCAGCCGGTACCCGCCACCGAGCAGGACGTCTACTGCTGGAAGGCGACCCTGAAGGTGGATGAGAACGCGTTCCTGTTCAACCATGAGACCCGTCAGCGTGAGCAGCTCACCGGTATCTACGGCAGCAATCAGAAGGCGGATGCGTACGTCTACTTTGGTGAAGAGGGCTGGCAAATGCTGGAGGATCCGAAGTCTTCCCCGAGCGCTACCGCCACCCCGGCGGCTACCACTGAACCGTCCGCGAACGCCCCGAGCGCACACCCGACCCCGAATGAGAGCGCCTCTTCTAAGACGACTCGTTATATTCGAGGCTCAGCCTAAAGCTTCTTTACATCCGTGCCTCAAAGAACCCGTCATATTGGGTGATATGAGGCACGGATGAGGGCTTTTATTTGTGTGCCACGCGTGAAATCTATAGGCTAGGGCTAGATGAGGTCCGCCCATTTTCGCCTCAGTGCGTGTCTACCCGCCCTGCGGGTGACTGCTTCGCGCCCTCCTGTAGGGGCGTGATGTTAGGCTGAGAATTGGAGCGTGAGCTCTTCACTTATCACCGATACTTCCGCATCACAGCACATTCAAGGGGATCACTATGATTCACAGCCGCCGCCACTTTATTGCGCTTACGGGCACCGCCGCCCTGGGTTCGATGCTTGCCGCTTGCGGTTCCAAAAAGACTGAGGAGGCGACCGCCTCCCCCACTGCTTCCGCTTCGATTGCGGGTGCCTACGACAACCTGTCGGGCGAGCTGAAGTGGACCAAGTACATTCCCGGTCATGGCGCAGCTCCGATGAGTAGCACCGACCCGGAAACCGGTCAGGTCTACACGATTGAGCCGACTGCCGGCCCGGCAAGCGTTGATTCTAAGGCGAGTGCCGTGCCCATCCCGATTGAGGATGAGAGCATGTACGACAAGAACGCCCGCGGTCTGCGCGCTACCTTCGCGTATTTTGCGGCGGCGGTGAACTATGCCCGCATGACCGGTGACCCCGGTCCTGCTCTGCAGGTGGTTCAGGCTCAGAACTCTACCAACCGTGCGGCGCTGGAGAAGCTGCGTGTGTTCTACGCGACCGGCACGAACTGGCTGGTGGGCGGCGAGTGGACGTTCCGTCTGACCGATAAGCAGCCGACGACCCGCGGCACTAAGTATTCGTGGGCGTGTTCTGTTACTCAGGCGCACGGTATGCGGGTTGAGAAGGCAACCAATACGACCAAGCCTCTGGAAGACACTGAGGCACAGGAGATTAAGGCTCTCTACGCTGAGTACGATGAGGAAGCGAAGCGCTGGGTCGTGATTTCGCCTCAGCAGTACGATCCCGCGTTGACCCCGAAGCCGACGCAGACTCCGCGTGCGCATCCTTCCTCGACCTATACCCCGACGGTAACTGATGACAGCACCGTGGCAGCTAATGCTGGCGCACACACCGGCGCGAATACTTCGGGTAACGGCGCGGCTCAGGGCACTGCTCAGAATGGTGCCGCGCAGAACGGTGGTGCGCAGGCTCCTGCCGCCCAGAACGGTTCCCATCAGTACACTGGCTCCCAGAATGGTGCGGCGCAGAATAGTGGCGCGCAGAACGGTGGAGTACAGGCTCCTCAACCTGCCGCTACCCAGGCGCTTGCGGCTCCCGCGCAGCCTGTGGCGACTCAGCCTGCAGCTGCGACGGCTCAGCCGAGCGCAGCGCCCGGTGCCCCTGATGCGGGCGGTGTAGCTGGCGGTGTAAATGCTCCCGGCGCTGAGGCACCCGGCGGTATTCCTGGTGAAGGCGCACAGTAGCCCCTCCCCCTATAGACGATGAACGCGTCCCTCTTTCACCCCATCCGGTGCGATACTCCCGCTGGTTCCACTGAGTTCACTGGCGGCGGTAAGTTCGCTGATGGGCGGCATATCACGCTCCTATGAGCGCTGGTACGCACGGGTGTGAAGGCGGGGGCGCGTTATACTTAGGACTGTCTCTAGAGGGATGTCCGCGTGTGATATCCACTCGTCGAGGCGTTCTCTCACTCGTCTCTCACCTGAGATTCTCATTCGAAAGGTATTCCGTGGCGCTTTTCCCCATGACCTCCGGGCTTCCCAGTTCCACTACCGGCGTCAGCCGCCGTTCTGCTCTGCGTTACGCGGGTGCGGGCGTTGCGGGCGTGTCTTTGAGCGCCCTGCTGGTTGCGTGCGGCGGTGGTTCTTCTTCTAGCGAGAACGCTGATGCGGATACCCCTCAGATTTCCCCTTCGGCTTCTGCGCGTACTGATTTTAGCGGCGAGGTCACCTTCGACAACTATGAGAAGAAGGGCACTTTCGTTCCGGCGACCGAGTCTGCACCCGCTCAGAACGTGCCGTTCCCCAAGCGCCCGGCGAGCGCATCGGAGAACTCGGTGCAGGGTCTGTACGATTCGATTGCGTTCGTGTATGCGGCGATTAATTACCTGGTGCTGACCGGTGATGCGGCTCCGTTGCGTGAGTCGAAGGCTGATGAGAAGTTCGTTGCGTCGTTCTCATCGTTTATGGATGAGTCGAATGAGAGCTCGCAGAATCGTGACTGGTATGTGTCGCCGAAGGTGACCATGTCTGCGTTCACTGCTGTTCCTGCTCTGGTGAAGAAGAGTGTGCAGTGGACTTTTGATTTGGTGATTGATTTGGGTCCGACCGTGGTGATTGACGGTGCTCCTGCGGAGATGTCTGAGAAGGTGCGCCGCACTGAGCGTGGCTTGGTGGTTACCGGTGTGCGCCACGATAATGACTGGACTCTGACGATTCAGGATGAGTATGAGGCACAGGCTTCGGCTCAGCCTAAGAATGGTGGCGCTAACGGTGGTGGCACTAACGATGGTAATGCTGGCAATTCCGGCAACTCCGGTAATGGCGGCAATTCTAATGGTGACAACCTTTAAGCCCTCAGATGGATGAGGCATCATGCCCTAACTCGCACTCGGGTTAGGGCATGATCTGTTTTACTCTGGTAATAACGAGCTTTCCTGGATTCAAGGTTTTTCTCTTATGTCTTCTTTTTCTCAGTCTTTCTCTCGCCGTTCTCTGCTGCGTTTGGGCTTGGGTGCGTCCGCTGTTGCGGGTTCTGCGGCGCTGTTGAGCGCTTGCGGTTCGGGTGGATCTAGCCAGCAGTCTGGTTCTCAGGGTGGTAGCCTGAACGGTTCGAAGTCGAGCGCTAACCCGAATGGGTACAGTGATGATGGTAAGAACTATTCGGGTCTGGTGGAGTACACCCACTATGAGGGTGCGGTGAATTATGAGCAGGGCACGGTAGAGCATCCGCCGCGTAATGCTCCGAAGCCGAAGGTGACTGATGCTCTGTCGGCGAATACGGTGACGGGTTTCCATGAGGCGATTGCTTATTTTGCGGCGGCTATGGATTATCTGGTGAAGACCGGTAGCACGGATGCGTTCTCGACCGGCATTCAGCTGTCGTCGAAGACTCGCTCTGAGGTGGATGCTCTGTCGGCTTCGATTCTGGCTGGTGTGGAGAAGGGTTCCTGGTATGTGAACCCATCGGCTTCTTATGCTCTGGCGAGCGCTCAGCCGTCGATTATGAGTGATGGCAATCTGCTGTTTAAGGGCAAGTACACTCTGGACTTTGGTGCAGAGGCGGTGGCTGAGGGCAAGATTCAGCCGGTGGTTGCCTCGGCGAGCGCTTCGGCTTCTGCTGAGCCTACTGAGCCGTCCGAGGATGCGCTGGTGTCTGATGCGGCGTCCCCGAGTGCTTCTGCTACTGCCTCTGCTTCTGCTGCGGGTCCGGCTTCTCAGGTGACGGTTCAGGAGTGCGATTTCCGCGGCCGCTACCACGCTGATTCTAAGATGTGGGAGCTGAGCGTGGCGTACGGTGCCACTGTTCAGGGTAGCGCTGCTCAGGGTGGTGTTTCCTCTGCGAGCGCGGCAGCATCCGGTTCGGCTTCCCTGCCCTCTTCTGCCGCCGCTTCTGCTGAGGCGTCCGCCACTTCCGCGGCGTCATAGTTCGTCATAACGCTTTTATCTGCGAGGCGCTTCTCACGCTTCGTCCACTCAACTCTGTATCCTGTTGGGTTTGCGGCTAAACTGGTTGCAATCACCGACTGACTGAAAGGTATCACTATGTCCGAGAACCTGACCCGCCGCGCGGCGCTGGGTGTACTGGGCGTCAGCTCTATGGCTTTGCTGGCGGCTTGTGGCTCTAAGGCTACTTCTGAGGCGTCTGCTTCCGCTTCTGGCTCTGAGAGCGCTTCTGCTGCTGCTTCTGAGTCTGCTACCGCTTCGCCCTCTGCTTCTGCATCGGCGTCTGCTTCCCCTTCCGCTTCTGCGTCCGCTTCGGCTACTGCAACGAACTCTCCGCTGCCCAACGACAATAAGGATTACAGCGGCGTAGCGAAGCTGGAGAAGATGGAGGATCACGGCGAGTACCAGCCGGGTAATGCTGAGCACCCGCCGCAGAACGTGCCGTCCCCGATTGTTCCGGAGGCTATGCACCAGAATTCGGTGGCTGGCTTTGCGGCGGCTCTGGCGTACTTCGGTGCGGCGTTTGAGTACCTGCTACGTACCGGCGATATGCACTACATGAACGAGGTCAGCACCGATCAGGAGACCCTGGCGGCAATGAAGAAGTACGCGGATTCCACCAAGACCGGTATTGACGAGAAGAAGACCTGGTACGTGAACCCGACCGCTACTTTGACTATTGGCACCAAGCAGCCGGTTCTGGCGCAGGGCGCGTACAACTGGACCGTGACTCTGAACGTGGATCTGGGTGAGAAGCTGTTCAAGGACGGCAAGGAGCAGACCGTGGCGGCTGATAAGCGTCACGTGAAGATGTTTGGTGAGGCTGTTGGTCGCTACTTGAACAACAAGTGGGACCTGCACATGGACATCAACTAGTCCTCTGAGGCTGGTTTTCTCCCCCGCTTTTGCGTCTTTTCCATCTCAGGATGCGGTTTTCTACTGTTTTTTCCATTGATGGCAATAAAATTTGTGGCTCCAGCTTGCGGTGAACGGAGTTCATCACTACTCTTATATACAGAGGTTGTCTTTTGGGCTACATAATGTTTCTAGAGAGCGCCGCACATTCATCATCCTTTGTCGAGAAAGGGTTTGTGCGGCGCTTTTCTGTACCCTCTTTCTGAACCTCGTTCCTTGAGGTTTTTCTCTGGCATTATTACGAACTGTGACCGCAGGTTTAAACCTGCCGCCGGTGAGTAGTAGAGTTGCCACGTAACCGATTATTCATTGCGGAGACCCCGTCGCGGCTGGCCTCCCCCAGGCTCATGTAAGGAGCACCCCATGGCAAAGATTCTCAACAGCATTGTTGAAGCAACCGGCCAGACCCCCCTGGTTAAGCTGAACCGACTGGACGAAGGTCTTCCCGGTAACGTAGCGGTCAAGCTTGAGTTCTACAACCCCGCAGGTTCGGTCAAGGACCGCATCGGTCGCGCCATCATTGACGCTGCTGAGAAGTCGGGTGCGCTGAAGCCCGGCGGCACCATTGTTGAGGGCACTTCCGGTAACACCGGTATTGCGCTGGCTATGGTGGGTGCTGCTCGCGGTTACCGCGTCATCCTGACCATGCCGGAGACCATGTCCGCTGAGCGTCGCGTGCTGCTGCGCGCTTACGGTGCTCAGATTGTGCTGACCCCCGGTACCGAGGGTATGCGCGGCGCTGTGGAGAAGGCTAAGGAAATCGTTGCGACCACCGAGAACGCTATCCTGGCGTCCCAGTTCTCCAACGAGGCGAACCCTGCCATTCACTACAACACCACCGGTCCCGAGATTTGGGAAGCAACCGACGGTAAGGTCGACATTTTCGTGGCGGGTATTGGTACCGGCGGCACCATCTCCGGTACCGGTAAGTACCTGAAGGAGCAGAACCCGAACGTGAAGGTTGTTGCGGTTGAGCCGAAGGACTCCCCGCTGCTCTCTGAGGGTCGTGTTGGCCCCCACAAGATTCAGGGCCTGGGCGCTAACTTCGTTCCGGACACCCTAGACCGCGGCATCTACGATTCCGTGACCCCGGTCAGCGCTGAGGACGCTATGCGCACCTCCCGTCTGCTGGCTACCCAGGAAGGTATTCTGGGCGGTATTTCTTCCGGTGCGGCTGTGTGGGCTGCTCTGGAGGAGGCTAAGAAGTCTGAGAACAAGGACAAGCTGATTGTGGCTATCGTTCCCGACTTCGGTGAGCGTTACATCTCTACCGCTCTGTACGAGGACATCCGCGGCTAATAGGCCCCGGTCTTCGGCACCCCTCCCCGTGAGGCCGCCATCTAGAACAGTACGCAGTGTTCGACGCTCCGTCCCGGTTGCATGCCGGGGCGGAGCGTTTGCGTTTTCTCGCGATGCTCCCCCGCTGAGACCCACCCGAGCCCGAATATTACGTTCCGCACGCAATTGTGACCGAGATGTTAAAGAGAGCACTCACTATGACGACGACAGAGTTCGGGAATAGGTGAATGAGCACCGTTGTTGGTACCGTTGGAAAGGTCGCATACACAGAGCACGGCCGATGAGTGAAAGGGAACCCATGAGTTTTATTGCGCGTCTGCGTGAAGATATTGAGAACGTCCGCCAACACGACCCTGCTGCGCGCGGCGCTGTCGAGATTGCGCTGAACTATTCGGGTATGCACGCCATTTGGGTTCACCGTCTGACCCATAAGCTCTGGCAGAAGGATGAGACGAAGGCTCTGGCTCGTACTCTCTCGCAGTTTGCTCGTTTTCTGACCGGTGTGGAGATTCACCCCGGTGCGACCATTGGCCGCCGTTTCTTCATCGATCACGGTATGGGCATTGTCATTGGTGAGACTGCTGAGGTTGGTGACGACGTGATGCTGTACCACGGTGTGACCCTGGGCGGTCGCTCCCTGGAGAAGGTGAAGCGTCACCCCACCATTGGTGACCGTGTGACCATCGGTGCAGGTGCTAAGGTGCTGGGTCCGGTGGTTATTGGTGCCGATAGCGCTATTGGCGCGAACGCCGTGGTCGTCAATGATCACCCCGCCGATTCGATTATTACCGGCATTCCGGCGAAGCACCGCCCGCGTACCCCGGAGAAGAAGAAGCCCCTGGTGGACGCTGTGGAGTACATTGACCCCGCCATGTGGATTTAGCGCTTGGCAAGCGTTTTAACCCCGTAGAGGCGCATCTGGCGGCTCCTAGCTAATACCCTACCCGCAGTGCTTCTCCCCTACTGCATCCCTGAGATACCTCGGGGACTGCCCTATCAAGACATAACGAAAGCCCGCCCCGACCGGATTCTCATCCAGCCGGGGCGGGCTTTTACGTATTCAGCTACGGGAGCTTAGTGAACGTGAATGTCCGCTGCGTTCACCTCGGAGCGGTCACCGCTCCACATGGTGTGGAAGGCGCCCTCTTCGTCAATACGACCGTAGGTGTGCGCACCGAAGAAGTCACGCTGGCCCTGAATCAGGGATGCGGGCAGGCGGTCGCGGCGCAGGCCGTCGTAGTAGGACAGTGCGGAAGCGAACACCGGCACGGGGATGCCCAGTGCGGTTGCCTTAGCCACCACGCGACGCCAGGAAGGAACGAGCTCCTCCATGAGGTTCTTGAAAGCGGGTGCCAGCAGCATGTTTGCGGGTGCTTCGCCTGCGTAGGCAGCCATGATGTCGCCCAGTAGCTCGGCGCGGATGATGCAGCCTGCACGCCACAGCGATGCGATGGTGTCCAGCTTCAGATCCCAACCATATTCCTTACCTGCGCGGGTGAGCAGGTCCATGCCCTGTGCGTACGCAACGAGCTTGGATGCAAAGAGTGCACGGCGCACATCCTCAACGAACTCGGGGTCGCCTGCACCGATGCCGGTGGTTGCAATCAGACCTGCGGGCAGTTCGCGCTGTGCCTGCTCGCGCTGCTCACGCTCAGAGGAGGAGAGGGCGCGTGCGAACACGGACTCTGCGATAGCGGAGACGGGGGAACCGAGGTCCAGGCCAGCCTTAGCGGTCCACAGGCCGGTACCCTTCTGGCCGGCGGCGTCAACGATTACGTCGACCAGGGGCTTGCCGGTCTTGGCGTCCACCTGTGCGAGCACCTCGGAGGTGATTTCGATCAGGTAGGAGTTCAGCTCGGTCTTGTTCCAGGCCTTGAAGATCTCTGCCTGCTCGGCGGGTTCGATGCCGGCCACGGAACGCAGCAGGTCGTAGGCCTCGCCAATCACCTGCATGTCGGCGTACTCGATGCCGTTGTGGACCATCTTCACGAAGTGGCCGGAGCCGTCGGTGGAGATCCATGCGCAGCAGGGTGCGCCGTCCTGGGGAGCCTTAGCGGCAATCTTCTCGAGCATGGGGCCGATGTGCTTGTAGGACTCGGCGGAGCCGCCGGGCATCATGGAGGGGCCCCAGAGGGCGCCTTCCTCACCACCGGACACGCCGACGCCCACGAAGTGCAGGCCCTTTTCAGCCAGGGCGTGCTCGCGACGGATGGTGTCGGGGAAGTGGGAGTTACCGCCGTCGATGATGATGTCACCCTCGTCGAGCATGGGGGTGAGCTGCTCGATAACAGCGTCGACGGGTGCGCCCGCCTTGACCATAATCAGGATGCGGCGGGGAGACTCGAGGGAGTCAACGAGTTCCTGCAGGGACTCGGTACGGATGAAGTCGCCGTCTGCGCCGTGCTCAGCCAGCAGTGCGTCGGTCTTCTCTACGGAACGGTTGTGCAGTGCCACGGTGTAGCCGTTACGTGCCAGGTTGCGGGCGAGGTTCGCGCCCATGACAGCAAGGCCGGTGACACCAATCTGTGCCTTCTTGTTTTCAGTCATGTATATAAGGATACGCGCTGAGGGCAGGCTATATATAGGTGGAGTGCACTTTTATGCTCTGAAGAGTCGCCCTTCTCACTCTTGGAGAGATATAGCGCGTGGAGAAAGTGCTTAGAACGGAAAAACCCCGGTACCGTGCGGTACCGGGGTAATCGGTGGGTCCTACCGGGATCGAACCGATGACATCCACGGTGTAAACGTGGCGCTCTACCAGCTGAGCTAAAGACCCGTAGTTCTCACTGTTTCGTTTCCATTCCAGTGACGAACACAAGAAACAACTATACGGGCTTTTGAGGTGCCACGCAAATCCAGAACACGTGTTCTATGTCTCAATATTTTTTTCATTTTCCCACCGCACCCAACATCAAGCCACACCAAGCCACAGCTACCCTCCCCCTCAGAAACAAGCCACACCCTCTCATTCCGCGCCATTCCGCCAACCCCGCCATTCCGCGCCATTTAGGTGCAAAAAGACCCTAACTAGTACTTTTGATGCGCATTTTTTCCACTCAGATAGTCACAATGCGAAACCCACATCACAAAAACCCCCATTTGAGACCAAGAGAGGCACCTTTAGGTCTAAGATAGTAGAGATAAGAAGCGAAGTGGGTCTTACAGACCTATAGCGCTTAAACACAAAGATTGTTCGACAACGCAACAACGCGCGGCGGGCGATCTCACAACCGCACAGAAGAGAGGTTGGATTAGTTTGGCTAACGTACCGAACGAGCACTCCCTGAGCACCCTTCTCGATGGCTTCAAGGACATCGACGTAGAAGAGACCCAGGAGTGGGCCGAGTCCCTCGAGGACCTTATCAAGACTCACGGCACCGAGCGTGCAGAGTACATCCTTCGCGCACTGCTCAAGGAGGCTGGCGCAAAGGGTGTTAAGGTCCCGACTCTGGTCAAGACCGACTACATCAACACCATCCCCGTCGACCAGCAGCCCGAGTACCCCGGTGATGAGGAACTCGAGCGCCAGTACCGCGCATGGATTCGTTGGAACGCAGCAATCATGGTTCAGCGTGCCCAGAAGAAGGGCATCGGCGTTGGCGGTCACATCTCCACCTTCGCAGGTGTGGCTGACCTCTACGAAATGGGCCAGAACCACTTCTTCCGCGGCCGTAACCACCCCGGTGGCGGTGACCAGGTCTTCTTCCAGGGTCACTCCTCCCCCGGTGTCTACTCCCGCGCATTCGTTGAGGGCGTCCTGACCGAAGAGCAGATGGACGGCTTCCGCCAGGAGAAGACCAAGGGCGCAAACGGTATTCCTTCGTACCCGCACCCCCGTTGCATGCCCGAGTTCTGGCAGTTCCCGACCGTTTCCATGGGTCTGGGCCCCCTGAACGCAATCCACCAGGCATCCTTCAACAAGTACCTGCACAACCACAAGATCAAGGACACCTCCGAGCAGCACGTCTGGGCATTCCTGGGCGACGGCGAAATGGACGAGCCCGAGTCGCGTGGTGCACTGCAGCTGGCTGCAAACGAGCACCTGGACAACCTGACCTTCGTCGTCAACTGCAACCTGCAGCGTCTGGACGGCCCCGTTCGCGGTAACGGCAAGATCGTTCAGGAGCTCGAGGCATTCTTCCGCGGCGCAGGCTGGCACGTCATCAAGGTCCTGTGGGGCTCCGACTACGACGAGCTGCTCAAGAAGGACAAGAGCGGCAAGCTCATCCAGCTGATGAACGAGACCCTCGACGGTGACTACCAGACCTTCCGTGGCGAAGACGGTGGCTACATCCGCGAGCACTTCTTCGGCAAGTACCCCGAAACCAAGGAACTGGTTGCAGACCTGACCGACGAGCAGATCTTCAACCTGCGCCTGGGTGGCCACGACGACAAGAAGCTCTACGCAGCCTACAAGGAAGCTATGGAGACCAAGGGCAAGCCCACCGTCATCCTGGCACAGTCCATTAAGGGTGCGGAGCTCGGCCCCTACTTCGAGGCACGTAACTCCACCCACCAGATCAAGAAGTTCACCATGGAAGCACTGAAGGGCTTCCGTGACCACCTGAACATCCCCATCTCCGACGAGGAGCTGGAGAAGGATCTGTACAACCCGCCGTACTACGTGCCCGAGGCAAGCCACCCGGCACTGCAGTACATGCACGCACGCCGTAAGGAACTCGGCGGTTACATCCCCGGCCGTGCAAACACCCAGCCTGAGATTATCCTGCCCGAGTCCAAGGTCTACGCACAGACCAAGAAGGGCTCCGGCAAGCAGACCGCTGCTACCACCATGGCGTTCGTCCGCCTGATGAAGGACCTCATGCGCGTGAAGGGCTTCGGTCACCGTATCGCTCCCATCACCCCCGATGAGGCACGTACCTTCGGTATGGACTCCTTCTTCCCCTCGGCTAAGCTGTACAACCCCAACGGTCAGAACTACGTGCCCGTTGACCACCAGCTCATGCTCACCTACACCGAGTCCCCCGAGGGCCAGATCGTTCACGTGGGTATTAACGAGGCAGGCGCAACCGCTGCGTTCATCGCACTGGGCTCCTCCTACGACACCCACGGCGAGCCGATGATCCCGATTTACATCTTCTACTCGATGTTCGGCTTCCAGCGCACTGGCGACGGCTTCTGGGCTGCTGCCGACCAGCTGTGCCGCGGCTTCGTCATCGGTGCAACCGCAGGTCGTACCACCCTGTCCGGTGAGGGTCTGCAGCACAACGATGGCCACTCCCCGATTCTGGCGTCCACCAACCCGGCGTTCAAGATCTACGACCCGGCTTACGGCTACGAGATCGCTCACATCGTGGAGCGCGGTATCGAGCAGATGTACGGTACCAAGGACGAAGACCACAACGTCATGTACTACCTGACCGTGTACAACGAGCCGATTCACCAGCCTGCTGAGCCGGCAAACGTTGACGTTGAGGGCATCATCAAGGGTATCCACAAGATTAGCGAGTCCCCGCTGACCTCCGGCCCCAAGGCACAGCTGCTGGCATCCGGCGTTGCTGTTCCGTGGGCTGAGAAGGCTCAGCAGCTGCTGGCTGAGGACTGGGGCGTCTCCGCAGACGTCTGGTCCGTCACCTCGTGGACCGAGTTGCGCCGCGACGGCATTGCCGCTGAGGAAGAGGCTCTGCTGAACCCGAACCAGCCCGCTCGCGTTCCTTACGTGACCCAGAAGCTGGCAGGCGCTGCTGGCCCGATCGTCGCGACCACCGACTTCGCTTCGGATGTTCCCGACCAGATCCGCCAGTTCGTTCCGAACGACTTCGCAACCCTGGGTGCTGACGGCTTCGGCTTCGCAGACACCCGCCCGGGTGCACGTCGCTTCTTCCACATCGATGCAGAGTCGGTTGTTGTCCGCACCCTGCAGATGCTGGCAAAGCGCGGCGAGGTTGCAGCAGACGTTCCCGCGAAGGCATTCGCTAAGTACGACCTGCTGAACGTGAACGCTAACTCCGAGCTGGAGCAGCACTAAGCATTTAGCTGTAGAACCCGGTTCTGCGTTAGACACTAAACGATGCCCCCGGCTGGTGATTCATCAACCGGGGGCATTCGTGTTTTAACTCAACCGCATGTTTTAACTGATGTAGCCCGCAGGTAACGACTATTACCTCCGGGCTACATCAGTTATGGGGAAAACAGTTATAGAGCGCTAGCCGGCGAAGTGGCCGGTCACCTCCGCCAAACGCGCCGGATTCACCAGGTCAGGGTGCGTACCCTCCAGCAACACCGCACGGAACGACGACGCATGCGCCGACCAACCCGCCGCGTCCAAATACGGCTGATCCTCATGCGGCACACCCACCAGCAACACATCACCATCAAAGAACGCCTGCTCAGCACCACGCATCAACGCCGCCGAAGCACGCATACTACCCAAGCACACACCCAACTTCTCCTCCGGTAGGTAACCCATCGCCGAACCCGCCCGCTGCAGACGCTCCAACGTACCCGGCAGGTCAAGCTGCTCACCAGCCGCAGGCTCCGGCAAACCGCCCATACGCAACAGCGCACGGAAGCTCTCCTGCTCATCCGGCGCAGGCACGCCCTGCCACTGCTCCGAAGGATACGCATCCAACAGGATGACGCGCTCAACCTGCGCACCCGCAGCCTGCGCCAGAGCCGCAACCTGCACCGCGGCAGTACCGCCAACAGACCAGCCCATCAACGCAAAACGACGCGGCAACGAACGCTCCGCCAGGGTCTTCTCAATCAGCTTCAGGTAGCCCTCAGCCAGCTCCTGCAGGCTCGACGCAAACCCAGCCTGCGGATCAGAGAACGCCTCAGCCTGCACAGCATACACACCCTGCTGAGCCGGAAGATGCGAAAGGTACCCCGCATAGCACCAGCCCAAACCACCCGCAGGCGGCAGGATAAACAGCGGCGCGGGGGCCTCGGTAGTATCGGGGACAACGGGCTGCTCACGCTGAGTCACAACGTGTTCGCGCTGAGTCAAAATGTGCTCACGCAGCGGCAGAACCGGCGCGAACTCCGCGCCCTCGCCGCGCTCACCAGCAATGGACGCCGCCAAAGCCTGCACGGTCGGATGCGCAAAAAGCGCACCGATGCTCACGCTCAGACCCAGCTGCTCCTCAACCGCGGCAATCACCTCAAGAGCCGCCAGCGAATGACCGCCCGAGGCGAAGAAATCCTCATCCACGCCGAAACGCTCACGACCCAGCACACCGGCAATAATCGAGCACAGCTGCTGCTCCAGCAGACCGTGCGGGCCCTCGGCATCAGAAGTCTGAGGGGTCAGGTCCAGGGACGCCAACAGCTTGCGATCCGCCTTACCGGAGGGGCTCACCGGCAGAGCAGGCAGGGTATGCCACAGGGTCGGAACCATGTAGTCCGGCAGAACCTGCGCGCAATGCTCGCGCGCCGCCTCCACCAGCTGCTCGGCACGCTCGGCGGGCACGTCGCCGACCTCCAGCACTGCCGCCAGGGCAGGCTCACGCAGGCCGCGGTACAGCAGAGCCACCGAAGCGCTCACACCCTCAACCGCGGCAAGAGCCATCTCAATATCGCCCAGCTCCAGGCGCTGACCGCGCACCTTAATCTGATAATCCGTGCGGCCGCGGTAGCCAATGACGGCGCGACCATCGGGAAGAATCTCCCAGCACGCCAAATCACCCGTACGGTACAGACGCTGACTCTCACCGTTCAGCAGCGCGAGCGCACCGGCAGGAGCCTGCTCCACGAAAGCCGCCGCGGTCGCCTGCGGGTTGTTCTTGTAGCCGGGCGCCAGCTGCACACCCGACAGGTGCAGTTCACCCGTCACACCCACCGGCACGGGGTGGCCGGTCGGGTCAAGAATCAGGGTGCCGGTATTCCAGACCGGCTCACCAATGGGCACGCTCTCGCGCTGCGGGTCGGTGGACGTCTCCCAGAAGGTCACGTCCACCGCCGCCTCGGTCGGGCCGTACAGGTTCAGCGGATACACGCCCAGAACCTCGCCCGTCGCCTGCACCTGGTCCTTCTGCAGCGCCTCGCCCGAGCAGACCACGTAGCGCAGGGGCTGCTCTCGATCCTGACCGAAGCCGGCATCAGCCAGGATGCGGCGCGCCGCCGGCGAAGAGGTCAGCGCCGACAGCATGGTCGGCACAAAGTGCACCGCCGTGACGGACTGCTCAGCAATCACGCGCGCCAGGTAGGCGGGGTCGCGGTGACCCTCCGGGGCGGCAATGACCACGGCGGCCCCCTCGGCGAGAGGCCAGTACAGCTCCCACACGTGCACGTCAAAGGAGATGGGGGTCTTGTGCAGAACGCGGTCGCCCTCCCCCACCGGAATCTGGTGCTGCTGCCAGCGCAGGCGGTTATCAATCGCGCGGTGGCTGATGGCAACGCCCTTAGGCCTGCCCGTGGAGCCGGAGGTGAAGAGCACGTAAGCGTCCTCGTCCAGGCCGGTTTTGACGCCCGGAAGCTCCTCAGCGGCGGGTGCCTGTACAGGTTCCTCGATGCTCAGCTGCGGTAGGGTGTGCTGGGGCAGGTTTGCGTGACGCGCAGGCTCCTGCGGGTTCAGCTCCTGCGCGCTCAGCGGCTGCAGACCGGGGCCGTGCAGAAGCAGGGAGCACTCGGCGTCCTCCATCATCACGCCCACACGCTCGGCGGGCAGATCCGGAAGCACCGGCACATAGGTGGCGCCAGCGTACAGCAGGGCGTACAGCGCCACGTACTGCTCCACGCCGCGGTGCACACGCAGACCCACCGCGTCGGAAGGGCAAACGCCCCAGTCCAGCAGTTGCGCGGCAAGCGCACGGGCGCGCTCGTCCAGTTCGGCGTAGGTGAGGGCGCGGTCAAAGGCGTAGGCGCGCTCCGACTCGGGGGTGAGCACCTCACCGGGCGCGGGGGCAGAATCCAGCACCGCGAGCGCCTGCGGATGCGCCGCCACCGCCTCACGGAAGCGACCCAGCAGGGTCTTGTACTCCAGCGGGTGCTCGGTCAGCGCCGGGGCGGTCAGCTCGCGCAGGGTCGCAAGCTCCGCCTCGGTCGCCAGGCCGAGGTTGTTCAGGGAGGCACCCTCACGCTGCGCCTCCGCCGCGTAGGCGGGCAGCCACTCACTCAGGCGGGCGGCATGGCGCTCCAGCTCCTCGGCGGTGTAGAGCGCCGGGTTCATATCAATCTCGCAGGAGATGCTGTTGCCGCGGCCGGGCATGCCGCGCAGGGTGAAGGTCGCGTCAGCAACGGGACCCGCCGAAATATTGTGGATGCGCGCCGTCGGCACCGGGGCTCCGGACCCGCCCTTGGAGGGGGCCGCCAGCGGCAGCACCGCGTCGAAGGGCACCACGTTAATCTGCGCACCAAACAGCCTGGACTGGGCATTACGCGCGGTACGCTCGAGGTCTTCCTGACGAGCCAGCGGATGCTCAGCGTTGCGGGCGTACTGTTCCTTCACCGAGTGCAGGGACTCCGCAATGGGGCCGGTCGCCGCAACCTGCACCGGCAGAACGTTCACCGCGGTACAGCCGGTCTGGGCGCTCGCCGTACCCAGGGCGCGGGTCGCCTCCGGCAGGGTGCGGGCGAACATGCGGTTCATCTGCGGCACGCCGAACGAAGCCTGCGGGTAGCCGCCCACACGCGCCAGGTACGAGCCGACGGCGGCGGTCGCCAGCACCGGCCAGGAGACGGCGTGCTGCTTTGCCGCATCCAGCAGGGCCTGCTGGGTGGGTACGTCAATGCTGAACGCCAGGCGCACAGACTGCGCCGACGGGGAGGCCGTACGACCCGCCAGGGAGGTATCTTCCTGTTCCAGGGCGCCGCTCGCCTCCCAGAAGGCGACGTCTTCTTCACGGGCGGTGGAGGCGGCATCGTCGGCATCGAGCAGCTGCTGCAGGCTCATGCGGCGGGTTGCCGGAACCGGCTGACCGGCGGACAGGGCGCGGTATATCGCCGCCACGCGGGAGAGGCCGTTGAACGCCGCGAATCCGTCGGCAACCACGTGGGAGAAGGAATGGTACACCCAGAGGAACCCGCCGTAACGCGCCACTGCGCTGCGCACGGTCACGCCCTCATCGGTGGTAAGGGGCTGGGCGAGCAGGCGCTGCGCCCAGGCGCGTACCGGCGCGGGCAAATCAGAGTCAGGCAGGGCTGATTCGGGCAGGTCAGAGGCGTTCTCCTCCCCCGCCTCGGCGGTGCCGCTCAGTTCGCCCCCGTCCACGAGCAGGTCAATGCCCGCGAGGAACGCCTCCTCGGTCAGAATCTGCTGGGATGCGGAACCATCAGCAATGCGGGTGCGCACGCGGAAGCCCTCGTTCTCGCGGTAGAGCTGCTCAAAAGCCTCACGCAGCAGAGCGAGGTCGGTGTCTGCGGGGCATTGCAGAACCTCCGCGGTGTTGTAGCAGGGGTTTTCCGGGTCAATCGCGGCGGCAAAGTAGATACCGCGTGCGTTAGTGGTCAGCGGCAGCCAGGGGCTGTCAGCGCTGTGCTGTGCGGAGGGGTTCGCGGCGGTGCGAAGGTCGGAAGCAGTCCCGAAGCTAGCGGGTGCGGTAGTATCAGCTACGCCCATGATGGCCTCTCAAAGGTCTGGATTAGGGGTCTGGATTAGGGATGATATGCGGTGTGTTAAAGGTAGGTGTGAAAGGTAGGCTACTGCCCCGCCGCTTCACGCTGACAGAAGTGCACTGGCAGAAGTGCACTGACAAGGGTAAACGCAGCTACACAACACGGCGTAAAACCGGCGCACAGAAAAACGAGGCGAGTAGCAAACACCCCGGGCACCCGCCTGCATGCGCGGCAGGCGGGCACTCGGGGTGTGATAACGCTTAGCCCAGGCGGGAGGCGATGAACTCCACGGTCGGGTTCTCCACCAGCTCGGTAAACTCAATCACGGCGCCCTCAGCGGCAAGGTCGTCGAGCAGGGCGAATGCGCCCATAGAGTCCATGCCTAGGGAGAACAGGTCGGTGGTCGGCTCGTCAAAAGCGGTCTGCAGGGAGTCGGGCTCGACGATGTACTTCTCCATGATGGGGCGCAGGGTCTCAAATGCGGACATTTTTCTCCTCAATAGGGGTAGGAATAAGGGCGTACGGTTTAGCCGAAAATGGTCAGCTCAAAGGGTTTAGCCGAAAATTTCGGCAAGCTTGGCGCGCAGCTCGCGGCGAGAAATCTTACCCACGTTCGTGGTGGGCAGCTCCTGCAGAACCTGCACGCGCTCCGGAATCTTGAAGTCGGCGAGCTTCTTCGAGGTGAAGAACTCGTGCATCGTGCGGCGCGGGTTTTCGCCCAGGTCGGCACCTTCCTGCGGCACAATGACCAGGCCCACGCGCTCGCCCACGGTCTCATCCGGGATGCCCAGGACCACGGCGTCAAAAACGTCGGGGTGGGTCAGCGCCAGCTCTTCGATTTCGTCCACGGCAATCTTCTCGCCGTTGCGGTTAATCTGGTCCTTCGCGCGGCCGGTCACCTCAAGGTACTTGCCTGCGACCAGTCGCACAATGTCGCCGGTGCGGTAGAAGCCGTCCTCGGTGAATCCGTAGCGGTTCGCGTTCTCCTCCAGGTAGTAGCCGCGAATCGTGTACGGGCCGCGGGTGAGCAGGTGGCCGCTCTCGCCGCGCTTAACCGGCTGGTCCCGATCATCAACAATCAGGATTTCGTCGTCGGGGCTAATCGGGTAACCCTGAGTCCTCAGGCGCAGCTCAATCGGGTCGGTCGAGCGGGTGTAGTTCACCAGACCCTCAGCCATGCCGAACACCTGCTGAACGGTGCAGCCGAGCACCGACTCAATCTTGCCCGCAACCGCCGGAGCCAGCTTCGAACCGCCCACCTGCAGGGTCTGCAGGGAGGGCAGGGACACGCCGCGCTTCTCCGCGGAGGCGACCCACGCCTGAGCCAACGGCGGCACCAGCGCGGAGGTGGTCACACCCTCCATCTCAATGAGGTGGAACGCAGTCTGCGGGGACGGATCCGCCGCAAACACCAGCTTGCCGGAGGCGCACATGACGCCCAGAATACCGGGCGAGCTCATCGTGAAGTTGTGCGCGGCGGGCAGCACCACGAGCATGGTCGTGTTGTTGTTCAGCTTGCAGATGTCGACCGAGCCGCGCACCGAGTACAGGTAGGCGGCGTGGGTGCGAGGAATCAGCTTCGAAATGCCGGTCGTACCGCCGGAGAGCTGCAGGAACGCCACCTGCTCGCTCGCGCGCAGGTTCTCGGTGTTCTGAATGACACCGGGCACGAACTCTTCAGCGAGCTCCTCTTCGGTCAGCGGGGTCAGCGGCTCCGCAACGTCAATAGCGACCGGCGGCTCCAGGGAGTTCTTGCGCAGCTCGGCGGCAACGTCCTCGTGCAGGGCGGCGAAATCTGCGCCGGGGGTCAGCGAAGAGAACACGTGCGCCGCCGCATCGGTGCGGGTCGCGAAGTGCACGAGCTCGGTGGTGCGGTGCTGCGGCAGGCAGAACACCGGCAGCGCAGCCGCCCAGAAAATACCCAGCAGGTACACCAGGTACTCGGCGGTGTTACCCAGCTGCAGCAGCACGCGGTCACCCGGCTGTACACCAGCCTTCACGAGGCGCGCCGCAGCGGCACGACCTGCCGCCTCCAGCTCACCGTAGGAGAGGCGAATCTGCTGGGGCTTGCCGTTCTCATCGAGCTGCGCGTGTGAGAGCGCCACCAGCGCCGGGAAGTGCGGCTTTGCGCGGCAGGCATCCAGCAGGAACTCAGGGATGGTCTGGTCAATCCAGTAGCCGGCTTCGCGGTACTTCGCGGCAAAAGACTCGGGGATGAGCGGCGTGGGGGCCAGGGGGCTACGTTCTACGGTCATCTTCTCTCGATTTCTGTGTCGTTTGCGGTTTCTATAGCGCTCACGTTGTGTTCGCAGCGTGATGCCATCTCGTCAATGAGGGCGGGTGCGCAGCCTACGCCGGGTACCCTTCGGTACCCCTCGCGGCGCGGTAGTGTTGCACTTCTCTTAGGCTGTACTTCTCTAGGATACGGGCGCGGCGGTGTTTACCCTAACGGGAACCCCGCACGCCCACCATGCGGGGCGTGCTCTACCGTGCGGGAGCCCTAAGCAGCCTCTCGCAGGTCCTCTGCAAAGCCCAGCTCAGTGCGTTCAGCCTCCCGGCTGGCAGCAATAATACGCTCCAGGGTCGGCACAATCGCACCGCGCCAGCACGCATAATCGTGACCGCCGTTGAAGGTCGTGCAACGCGCTCTCTCCAGGCCCAGCTTTTCCAGGCGCTCCTTCAGCTCACGGTGAGGAGGCACCAGAACCCACTCCTGCTCCCCCACCTCAATCTCAAGGTACAGGTGGCGCAGACGGTCAATCTCGCCCGCCGCCTCCAGCTCGTCCAGGCGGTCCATGACCTGCGGTTGCCACAGCGACGAAGACTGCGCAATCGCGCCACCAAACGCCTCCGGACGGCTCAGCACCGCCAGCAGGGAGGACAGGCCACCCAGCGACTGACCGTTAATCACAATGTTCTGCGGGTCGGTCTTAATGCCGTGCACCGCTTCCAGGTGCGGGAACGCAATCTCCACCAGGTAGTCGGCAATCGGATTGTCGCCGTTCAGTTCCTTCCAGCGGTTCTCGCGGCCGCCGGAGTGCAGGAAGAACACGTGCATCGCCGGAATACGGCCCGCCTCATGGGCGCGGTTGAGGGTCTGCTCCATACCCTGGCTGAACCACATCTCACCGTCGAACTGGATGAACAGCGGCGCATCCGGGGCGGGGTCACCCACGCGGCCAAGCACGTACTGGTGACCGTCAGAGGTCTGCATCCACTCGGGGGCGGGCAGCGCGTCAATCTCTTCCTGAGTCAGGATGAACTCCTGCACCGGCGCGTGCTCAAGCTGCACCACACCCATGCAACGACCGATGCGGTTGCACACGGTCTCGGGGTTCAGCGGGTCACCCTCGCCAGAATCCAGGGCGGCGCGCAGGCGCACCTGGTCGTCATCGCCCAACCAGGCGGGGCGCTCGCCGGGCAGCGCCGGCAAGAAGTTGTAGGAGGCACGCCAGGTGGTTTCCATCTGTATGCTCAGCTGCCACCAGCCAGTGCCCTCGATGCGGGCCATAAGGGAACGGTCAAGGTTCTTCTCATCGGTCAGGCGGTTGATGAACATGAGCACCTGCTCCGCCTGCTCGTTGCGGTACAGGAAGGTGACGATGCGCTCGTTCTCACTGATGCTACCGTCTTCGCGGTGCACCGGCTCGATAATGGGGGTGCCTTCGGAGACGATCTCAAGGATGCGGGCGTTCAGCTCTTCGGGGCTGACCGCATCGGCGATAATGGCGCTGATGAGGGGGCTGTCCACGCGCGGTGCCGGTACGGGGCGCGGGATCTTGGGAGGGGCCGGGCGCACGGTCGGCGCAACGGTACGCGGCTGCACGGAAGCAGCTTGTTCAGAAGCGTTCTGCGTGGGAACGATCGCGGTGGGTTCGTGCTCGCCCAACGGTTCCTCCTTGGTCTGTGGAAACACTCAATCGGTGAGAATCGGTGAGGAGGCGCATTATTGTTAGTTAGCCTCTACTACCTCACTCTATGGTATCCCTTACCCAAACTCCAGCCAAAGGGAAAAACGAAAGAACCAAAAGATGACATTCATGACAGCGAACACACGCTGCTAAAACCCAAGCACGAAGCCGCCGCAGCCCCGCCCAGACCGGCACAGCCCCGCCCAGACCGGCTCAGAGCAACCCAGCCCAGCCCCGCCCAGACCAGCTCATCCCAGCCCGGCTCAGAAGTTAAAAGAGATGAGGCACCGAGACCGTGCATCAAACCTCTCAAGTCGCAACTTTCAAAGTCTCATGCGGCAGTCTCGGTACCTCATCTACGGGGTTCCCAAAATGGAACCTACCCAGTGCTCGGATCCGTTCATGCGTCAAAGACGGGCGAGCACCGGGTAGGCGCCCTACGCGCAGGGGATCCTGGGTCCCTCAGATCCTAACGTTCGCTGCTCGGCGCAATGCCAAACTTTTCCACCCGTACTGAGACGGTTGGTGCAAACTCCCACGCGGCTTAGGGGCGAAAACTATTCGCTTTCGCGGGCCGCCGAAATAGCGTCAGCGGCAATATGAATTGTTTGGTTCTCCTTCGGAATAACCAAAGGGGTACCAGTGCACGGATCAGGAATAATGACCGATTGCAGGTCAAAAACTTCCTGAATAAGTTCCGGTGTAATTATCGCACGCGGATCACCCTGAGCGATAATCCGGCCCTGCTTCATTAACACAACATGAGTAGCATACCTGAAAGCAAGGTTCAGGTCATGCAACACCACGGCTACCGTCCGGCCTTCGGAATGCAATTTCTTCGTCAGGTTCAGCACCTCAATCTGGTGCGTGATATCCAGGTAGGTGGTCGGCTCATCCAGCAGAATCAGCGGGGTCTGCTGCGCCAGGGTCATGGCAATCCACACACGCTGACGCTGACCGCCCGAGAGCGCCTCAATGGGACGCTCAGCAAGCTCCAGCACGTTCGCCGCCTGCATCGCCTCCACACAGGCGCGCTCGTCCTCATCAGACCAGGAACGCAGCAGCGACTGGTGCGGGTAGCGGCCGCGCGCCACCACATCCGCCACGGTCACGCCGCTAGGCGCCTCCGGGGTCTGCGGTAGCATCGCCAGGATCTTGGCGATAGCGCGGGACTTCATCTGCGGCAGCGGGGTGCCGTCCAGGCGAACCTCGCCCTTCTTGAGCGGGTTCACGCGGGCAAGAGCCTTCAGGGTGGTCGACTTACCGCAGGCGTTCGGGCCCAGGATAACGGTCAGCTCCCCCTCCGGCACCTGAAAATCTACCCCGTTGAGCACCGTATGCTCACCGTAGGCAACCACCATGTTCTCGCCTTCAAGGCGGGTCGTCACACTAGCGTTCACTAGCTCTTCTTCCTTTCGAGGTAAATCAGGTAAATCAGGTACAGGCCGCCAATCGCGCCGGTCACCACACCCACCTGAATGATGCGTCCGGGAACAGCGAATCGGCCAATCAGGTCAGAGCCGAGCACCATGAGCGCACCCATAAGTGCCGCGGAGGTGAAGCCCACCCCGCCACTGCGGGAAAGAGTCTTCGCGATGTGCGGTGCCGCCAGGGCGACGAAGGCAATCGGGCCGGTCGTCGCGGTCGCCAGCGAAACCAGAAGCACACCAATGAACAGCGCCGCCACGCGGTACGCGTTCACGCTCACGCCCAAACCGGAAGCCACCTGGTCACCAAAACGAATCGCGCCCAGCGGGCGGACCAGCATCAGCAGCAGCGGAGTCACCACGAGCAGCAGACCCAGCAGTGCGTAGGTGCGCTCCCAGGTGATGTCATTGAGCGAACCTGCAAGCCAGGACGCCGCGGTCTGCGCCTGAGTCAGCGAAGCACGCACCACCAGCAGCGCATTGAACGCCGCCAGGGTCGAACCCACACCAATACCGACCAGCACCAGGCGGAAGCCGTGCAGGCCCGTGTGCCGCGTCATCAACCACACCAGCACCGAAGTCGCCAAACCACCAACCACAGCGCCCAGAGCAACCTCAACGGGACCGGAATTAAACACAATAATCTGCAACAGCGCACCGGTCGCGGCACCATTCGTGAAACCGATAATATCCGGCGATCCCAGGGCATTACCCGAAATCACCTGGAAAATCGCACCCGACAGACCAAGCGCCGCACCCACCAGAAGCGCCGCCACAATACGCGCCGCACGCTGCTGGGCGAAAGCCACCGTAATCTGTTTGCCCTCACCCAGCAGCGCCGGGATCAGCTTCTCCGAGGCAATCTTGTAGTCACCCTGCAGCATGCCCCAAAACGCCAGCGCCGCAATCAGCACCACCAACGCCACATTCAGAATCAGTACGCGCCACGGCACCTGAGCACTCAGCGGACCGCGCACAGTCAACACCGGGCGACCGCCCAAATCGCGGCCGCGACGACGCGCAGAACGATTAGCTGCAGTGGTGACGGTCGCCGTCGAAACAACGGAAGAATTCGACATTAGAGAGCCTCCACCTTACGACGAGTCATCAAGAACAAGAACACCGGGGCACCGGCAAGAGTCGCCACAATACCCACCTGAGTCTCCTGCGGAGCCACCAGCACACGCGCCAACACGTCAGCACACAGCAGCCACACCGGGCCCAACAGCGCCGAACCATAATTCACCCAGCGCACATCATTACCGAGCAAAGCACGCACCACAAACGGCACCGCCAAACCCACAAAACCAATCGGACCCACCGCAGCAGTCGCCGCACCGGCAAGCACCGTCACCGCCAGCAACGTCAAATTCTGGGTCGTACGCACACTCACGCCGAGGCTGGTCGCCGCCTCCTCGCCCATACTCAGAGCATTAATCGCAGGAGCCACAAAGAACGCCACCAGCATACCCAGCACAATCACCGGACCCACCGTCGAAGCGATATCCATACCGCGGCCCTCCAGCGAACCGGCAACCCACACACGGAACTCGTTATACGCATCCTGATCAGCCAAAATCAGGCCCTGCGCAATCGCCGACAGCGCCGCAGAAATTGCCACACCCGCCAGAGCGAGCTTCACGATCGACCCGTCACGGCCACGACCCAGCGTGTACACCAGCACCGCAGCCAACGCGCCACCAATCGTTGCAGCAACCATGTACTGCCAAATACCCATCACGCCAAAAACCACCACGGAGCCAATCACAGCCACCGCAGCACCGGCGTTCACACCCATCAGGCCGGGCTCAGCCAACGGGTTACGGGTCAGCGACTGCATCAGAGAACCGGCAACAGCCAACGCGGCACCCGCTGCAAGACCCACCAGGGTACGCGGAATACGCTGCTCCATCACAATCGTCTGCGCCTGCTCAGAAGCAGTGCCATTAAAAACAGCCAGAACCTCATCCGGCGGAAGATTATTCGATCCGAACAGCAAAGAAGCAGCCACAGCACCCGCCAAAAGCACCGCAAACAAGAACAGAAAAGCCAGGCGCTTACCCAACTTCTGCCCCTGAATCACAGACCCCTGACGGGACGTACTCTCCTGCTGAACACCTCGGGACAATGAGCTCGTGCGGGCCACTATGCTCCTTATGCTCGATACAAGAAAACGGGGAGGCGCACTCGGCACCCCGCCGCAAGAGGGGGCACCCGGCACACCGGTAGATAATGAGAGAAACGCCGGAGCGGGCGGGTCACTCCCCCACCCGCATCCGACGTTAAGTCTTAGCGCTTACGGGTCAGCAGCAGCGCAGCGGCACCCACAATGCTTACGCCCAGAACCACCACGCCAATCCACGGGAACGCAGCACCGTAAGTCACGGTCTGAACGGTGGATGCGGTGTTAGCCGCGCCCGAAGCCGAAGCGCTCGGGCTCGACGCAGTACCGCGCGCAACAGCCGAAGAAGATGCGCTCGCCGAAGCGGTCGCCTTCTTCTTCTGAGCATCTGCCGAAGCAGAAGGCGCAGAGGAAGCGTTAGAAGAACCAGAGGTAGTACCGGAGGAATCAGCCTCCGCATTCAGGCGGTCGTACTCTTCCTTGGTGATGGTGTTGCCGTCAGCATCGGTGTAGACGGTCTCAGCCTCAGCCGCGCCACCTGCAGAACCGTTCGAGGAGCCGATCGAGCCGCCATTGGACGAGGACTCGTTGGAATCGTTAGAGCCCTGAGCGTCGTCTGCAGAGTCGGAGTTATTAGAGTTCGAACCGCCATTCGAGGAACCGCCGTTGCTCTTCGAGCTGGAAGAGCCACGGCTCGAGGAAGAACCCGAAGAGTTCGAGGAGGAGTTATCCGAACCGCCCTCACCCACCACGGTGAACTCGGGGCTGCGGTTGCTGTACGCCTCGGTACCCAGGTACTTGCCGTCCTTGTCGCGCTTCTCACCGGATGCGAGGAAACGCAGGGTGTGGGTGCCAGGGCCTACATCCGGCAGAACGAAGGAACCGGAGACGTTACCGTTCCCATCGCTCTTCTGCTGGTGCACCACGCACGCGCCCTGAGCCGCATCGGAGGGGCACAGGTTACCGTCGTCCACCTTCACGGACACCACAGTGTTCGCGGGGAAGCCGCTCACGCTAAAGGAAATCACGCCGTGCTCGCTCACAGACGAAGAAACGGTCGAGGAGGTGCCGGGAGTCGATGCCTTCGCACCGCCCGGAGGCAGAGCGGATGCGGTGCCAACTCCCAAGCCCAGCGCCAGGGTTGCGGCAGCGCAGGCGGTCAGCGCCTTAGAGGTCAGGGATGCCTTCGGGGCTCCCGAAAAAGGTGCACGCATGGTGGTCCTTTCAAAATTACCGGGGTCGAAGCTGAACGCTACCGGGTTCGTGTAGGTGAAGTTCAGTAGGTCGGTGCAGTTCAGCGGGTCGTGACCCGAATGGTTGGAGGCACCCGATCCACGCCCCTGTTCAAGGGTGCAGGGTCAAAAGTGTGGAGCGTGGACCGGTGCCGATGTGAATGTGTGGTCAGAGAGCTTACTTCTTGGAGGTGCGCAGAATCAGAGCCGCAGCCAAAACCACCAGGCCAGCCGCCGAAAGCAGCAGGTTGTTGGCGTTGTTGACCACCCACTTGGTCAGGCCGGTCAGCTCAGTACCCTCAATGACCGGGCCCTGAGCCTTGGTGCCTGCGGCGGAGTTCTGGGAGCCCTGCGTGTTCTGCGAGCCCTGCGAACCAGCGGCTGCCTTCGCAGCCTTCTTCGCGTTGGCTTCGGTCTTCTGCAGGCTGGTAGCCAGGGACTTCTGCGCGTTCTGAACCTTCGCCTTAGCCTGCACACGGTTCACGACCGGAGCGGTGCTCTGCGAGAGCGCGGCGAGGGATGCGTCCACGTCGGTGGCGCGGGTGCTGATGCGGCCGCCCGCGTTACGCATGGGAACAGGCGCTGTAGAGGTGCTGGTTGCGGGGTTCTCGTTCAGCTCTTCAACCAGCTGGTCGGTGGCGTCCTGCTCATCACGGGAAACGTCCTGACGAGGGGTAACAGCGCGTTCCACGGTCATGTCAGCAAAACCGAGCACCGCATTTTCAGCGCCCTGGTTGCCGTTGTGCACAACCACGCGGTAGGTGGCGGCGGGCATGCTCACGCTGGTTTCGTAGCTGAAGCTGCGGTTGCCGTCCAGACGCTTCCAGCCGGAGCCGTAGAGGGTCTGCGGGGAGTTGCCGAGGTAGGTCGCGGCGTACACCCAAGTGCCCGGTTCAGCATTCGGCACGGTCACGGTCACGGTGGAACCGTCACGGCTCACCTGCACGCCATTACCCGCGGTCAGTTCGGAGGCGTTGACCGGCTCGGGTGCGTCAATGGGGGCGTACTCCGGAGCCTTGTCGCTGAGCTTAATCTTCTGTCGAATAGACACACCACGGTCGTAGTTTTTACCCTGCTCATCTGCTCCGCCCAGGGAACCGGAGAGGATCTGCACGTTGTGCTCGGAATTTTCGGTAGCCCAGCCTGCCTTAGCCAAATCTTCAGCGCTCAAGCCGGTGTTTTCGGTGGTGGGCAGGGGAACCTCAACCTCGAAGGTGCCGTCTTCATTGGCGATTGCCATGAAGTTTGCGGGCGAGTTGCCGCCCTTCTTGGTCAGGGGGTTAATGGCCTGGTGCGCATTATCGGGGACGGCATCCAGGAATTTGACCGCAAATATGGCGCCGCGACCGGGAGCATTACTTACGAAGCCTTCACCGCGCACCACAATCTTGCCTTCGCGCCACTTTTCGGTGGAGATGGTGACATTCGCCTTCACCGGGTTCGCGGGCTTGGGGTCAGCAGGCTTCGGGTCAACAGGCTTCGTAGGATCTGCAGTTGCGCTCGGCTCGGGGGTGGGAGCAGCAGTTGCGCTGGGCTCCACAGTAGGCTCGGGGGTCGGCTCTGCAGTGGCACTGGGCTCAGCGGTCGCAGAAGGCTCTGCAGTTGCGCTCGGTTCCGCGGTAGGCGCGGCAGTCATGGAAGGCTCTGCGGTTGCGCTGGGCTCAGCGGTAGGCTCGGCAGTCACAGAAGGCTCTGCGGTCGGTGCCGGGCTCGGAGCAGGGTCGCTCAGCGTAATATTCTGCGACACAGATGCACGACGGTCGTAGGTGTTACCGTCCGCATCCGTACCACCCAGGGAGCCGGAAAGCACCTGAATACGGTGGCTGGTACCCTCCACGGTCCAGCCCTTGTTCTTCAGCTGCTCAGCGGTCAGACCGGTGTTTTCGGGGGTCGGCAGGGACACCTCAACCTCAAAAGTGCCGTCCTCCTTGGCGGTTGCCATGAAGTTCGCGGGCGAGTTGCCGCCCTTCTTGGTGATCGGGTTAATCGCCTGGTGCGCTTCATCCGGCAGGGCGTCGAGGAACTTCACGGCGAACACTGCGCCGCGACCGGGTGCGGTGCTGGTAAAGCCGGTGCCGCGCAGCACGAGCTTACCTTCGCGCCACTTCTCGGTGGAGATGGTCACGGCAGCCTTAGCTTCCTGCTGGGTGGCGGCGGGAGTATCCGCGAATGCGAGAGTGGAGCCGGTCAGCGCTGCTCCGGGGGTGATGAGCGCGCCGGCGAGAGCCACGACGGCACCGTAGCGGGCTGCGGTGCGCACGGGTCGAGTTTCGGTCATTGTGGTCCTTGAGGATGGTGTGGTGGGTCGTGCATCCCCTTCCCGCCGCGGTTTTTAGGTCGCGGCGAGAAGGGTGGCGGAAGCTTCAGCGGGTGATTGCTTCACAGGGTATTTAGAACGGGATGTTTAGAGCGGAAGCGCCTTCTTGACGTCTTCGATAATGCCCTCGAGCAGCAGCGGGCCGCCGGTGGAGGTCCACTTGGAGCCGTCCACGAGAATCACGTGGTCGTCCTTGACTGCCTTTAGGTTGGTGAAACCGGAGGTTTCCTTCGCCTTATTCAGTGCTTCTTCGGCGCCCTGCAGACCTGCGGTACCCTGTGCGTTCGGGTTCTTCTGGCTTGCGCCGCCGAGGGTGCCGAGGAACATGTAGTCCGCGTCGATGGTTGCCAGGTTCTCCAGAGAGACCGGTTCGGAGTGGCCCTGGCCGTTGCGGTCCTGCGCCTCGGGGCGCTTGAGGCCCAGGTCGGTGAGCACCTGACCGGCGGGCAGTTCCTTGAGGATCAGGGCGGGGCCGTTGCCTGCCCAGCGGACAATGGAGAAGGTCTTGTCGCCGTACTTGGGGGCGAGCTGATCCTTCAACGTTGCGGCGCTTGCCTCGTATGCCTTGATGACTTCTTCGCCCTTGTCGACCATGTTCATGGCGTTAGCGACGTTGCGGAAGTTGATGCGCCAGTCGCCGCCCGCGTAGCCACAGTAGACGACGGGGGCAATCTTCTTGAGGGTTTCGTAGGTTTCGGAGCGCTTGTCCACGCCGGTGGAGTCGACCAGAATCAGGTCGGGGTCAAGGTTGCCGATCTGCTCGTAGTTGACCTGGGCGACGGTGCCGATAATCTGCACGCCCTTGGCGCGGTCGGCAAGGTAGTTGGGCACGCCGGACTGGCCGCGACCGGAGACGGAACCGACGGGGGTCACGCCGAGGGCGAGCAGGCCATCGAGGGTGGGTTCAGAGAGGACGATAACCTTCTGCGGGTTGGCGGGAACTTCTACGTTCTCGTCGTCAATGTCCTTGATGGTGCGGGTGCCGCTGTTGCCGCCGGAGGTGGAACCGCCGGAAGTGGTGGTCGTGGTGGTCTCGCTGCTGCATGCCGCGAGGGCGAGAGCAGCCGAGGAGGCGAGCGCCAGGCCGAAGAATGCGCGGCGGTTAACGCCCGATGCGCCGTGGTTTTCGGTGTCGGTCAGCTCGGTTCGGTTGAAAGACATAGTTCCCCCTAGATTTGACTAAACTATACCTAACCTTACAGATATCTGAGTGTTACATCAAGATGTGTTCTGTTTGCCTTCTCTGACCGCCAGGATACCCGGTTTTGCCGCGGAATTGTGCGGGGTAACATATATCACGCTTTGTCATAGTCTTGCTGACACTATGTCGCTTAACTGGGTGTCTCTCCCCTGCTATTACCTCGCTATAAATCTGCGGTGGTTGAGAAAGCCGGGCACGCAAAACGCCCCGCCACGAAGAGCCGCGACGGGGCGCAGACTTCACAACGGGGCGTATGAGGTTTTATGGGCGCGGGGGTCATCGATGCGGGCGCCATTACTGGCAAGCGCCGTTACCGGCAAGCACCGCTAGCAGCCGCAACCGGCGCCGGAACGCTTGACCGATGCTGCCGCCGCACGCAGGGAGGCGATTGCCGCCTCCGGGCCGCCGAGCGCCTCATCCACACCGTAGACCGAGCTACCGGCAACGAAGCAGGTTGCGCCCGCCTCTGCGGCACTCAGGATGGTCTCTTCGGTGATGCCGCCGTCCACCTGCACGGTCACCGGCAGGTTCGCGCCCTCAATCGCCTTGGCGGCGCGGGCAACCTTCGGTAGGGTCACGTCCAGGAATGCCTGGCCGCCGAAGCCGGGTTCCACGGTCATGATCAGCAGCATGTCCAGTTCGCCGAGCATGTCCAGGTAGGGCTCCACGGCGGTTGCCGGGCGCAGCGCCATACCCGCCTTCGCGCCCTCAGCACGCAGGGTGCGCGCCAGCTTGATGGGGGCGATAGCCGCCTCCGCGTGGAAGGTCACCGATTCGCAGCCCATGCTGGCATATTCGGGTGCCCAACGGTCGGCGTCCTCAATCATCAGGTGCACGTCGAACGGCACCGGGGAGATTTCGCGCAGACGCTTGACCACCGGCGGGCCCCAGGTGAGGTTGGGGACGAAGTGGTTGTCCATCACGTCAATATGCGCGGCGTCTGCGGTGGAAATGCGCTCCAGCTCGCGCTGCAGGTTCGCGAAATCCGCCGAGAGAATCGACGGGTTAATGGCAATACCCATGGGGTTCCTTTCAAGTCCGTGCCGTATGGCGGATGATGCTAGGCGGTGAAGCGGCTAGTTCTTACGCAGCAGGGCGAGGAACATGGCGTCGGTTCCGTGCACGTGCGGCCACAGCTGCGCGGTGGTCGGGTTCTCCGAAGCCTTCACGACCGGCGCACCCTTCTTGACCTTGATCTCGGGGGTGTGGCCGGGGTCCTTCTCCCCCGCCAGCACGCTCACGGGTTCGCCGTTCGCGCCTTCGGTGTGCAGGGCGACTTCGCGCAGTGCGGCGGCGGAGTCGAGCAGGCTGACCGCGCCGCTTTCGAGCACCTCAGCCACAATGTTCTGGGTTTCTGCCGCGTGCGGGGAGCAGGTCACGTAGGCGATGACGCCGCCGGGGCGGGTCGCCTCAATGGCTGCGTCCAGGAGCTGACGCTGCAGGGGCAGCAGCTCGGCAATATCGCGCGGGGACTTGCGCCAACGCGCCTCGGGGCGGCGGCGCAGGGCGCCCAGACCGGAGCAGGGCACATCCACCATCACACGGTCGAAAAGCTGACCGGGCTCAATGGATCCGGGCAGGTCGGAGGCGTTCTTGCGCAGGGTCTCGCGGATCTGGCGGCCGTCGCCGGTGAGTACTGTGTAGCTGTCCTCGGGCAGGGGGCGCATGGAGGATTCCACGAGCTGGGCTCGGTGCGGTGCCGCCTCGTTGGCGACCAGGGATGCGCCGCGCTGAATACCGAGCGCGCCAAGGAGCGCCGCCTTACCGCCGGGGCCTGCGCACAGGTCGAGCCAGGCGGTGTCGGTGCCGTCCAGGGGTGCGGCGGCGAGCGCGCGTGCCACCAGCTGGGAGCCGGCATCCTGCGCGCGGACGGTGCCTTCACGTACGGATTCCAGGCGTGCCAAGTCGCCGGAGGCGTACAGCGCCGAACCTTCAACCAGCTCGCCGTCGACGGCGCCCTGTTCGCGTGCCTCGTCGAGGCTACCCAGGCCGGGCAGCGCAACCAGGTTCACCACGGGGGCGAGGTTGTCCGCTTCGAGCAGCTGCTCAATTTCGGAGGCGGGGCGGCCGTGCGCGACGAGTGCCTGGCGCATGGAACGCACGATCCAGCCGGGGTGCGAGGCGAGCAGCGCCATGCGCTCGGTGTCATCCTTCGCGTCCTCGATGATGAGTTCGTGCCACTCCTCGGGGGTGCGCTCGGAGACGCGGCGCAGCACCGCGTTGATGAAGCTTGCCGGGCCCGCACCGATCTTTTCGCGTGCCAGGGACACGCTCTGGTTCAGTGCCGCGTGGGCGGGAACGCGCATGTTCAGCAGCTGGTGCACGCCCATGCGCAGCACAATCAGGGTGGTGGTGCCGACCTTCTCGATGGGGCGGTCTACGCAGCGGCTGAGGATTGCGTCGTAGGTGCCCTGGTGGCGTAGCGTGCCGTAGGTCAGCTCGGTTGCGAAGCCTGCGTCGCGGTGGTCGAGGCGGTGGCTACGAATTGCCTTGGGCAGCACGAGGTTCGCGTAGGCGTCGGATTCCGCTACGGAGCGCAGTACGTCGAAAACGGTTGCGCGGGCGGTGTCTGCGGTACGCGAACGTGCGGAGGGTGCCGCCGCGGAGAATTCGCGGGCGGACATGGAGCGGCGGTTGCGTTCGTGACCGCTCTTATTGCGCTGGGAGGTGCCGCCGCCACCGCGTTTGGTGTCGTCGTGCTCGGTCTTGGCGCGGCGTGCGGCGCGTTCGACGCTGGTCAGGCCGTCAAAACGGCGGCCGGTACGCGATTCGCTGCGGGAGTTGTCGTCCCATTTCTGCGGGCGGCCCTGAAAGTTTTGAATCTGGGAGCGCTGGTTCTGGGACTGCTGACGGTTCTGCTCACTCACACCAGAACCCGAGCCAGCACCCGAGCCGGAGCGGCGGCGACGCTTACGCTTCGCACCGCCCTCACCCTGGCCACTGCCCTGATTGAACTTACCCTGACCGCTACCCTGGCTGAACTTGCCGTTGCCGGGCTTGCCATTGCCAGCGTGACCGGACTTGCCGTGTCCTCCCTTGTAGGGGCGCTTTTCGTTGCTCATGCGAGTACCACCAGGCCTTCCGCCATGTCCTTGCCAGCGCCGCGAGCCCACGCGGGCGCATCCATCATTTTCTTACCGGCAGGCTGAACCTGCAGCAGCATCAGGGGTTCGGTACCGGTGCCGACCAGTACCTTCTTTGCGTGCAGACGCACCGCACCGGGTGCGAGGGGGCCGCCGTTCGCCTCGGTCAGGGACTGCACCAGGCGCTCATCGGCAACCGCCAGACCACCGATCTTGAAGCGGTTTTCGCCCAGTTCGCACCATGCGCCGGGTTCGGGGGTCACGCCACGGAAGCGTGCCAGGATCTGCTCGGCGGGTTCGGTCCAGGTGAGGCGGCCGTCAGCAATGCTCATCTTGGAGGCGTAGCTGACCGACTCGTCCTCGACCTGCACGGTGCCGTTCTCGCCCGCTTCGAGGCGTTCGAAGGTGCGTTCAAGCAGTGCGCCGCCGCTGGTTGCGAGGCGCATCAGCACGGTGCCTGCGGTGTCGTCGGCGGCTACGGGGGTGGATTCCTGTTCGAAGGTAGGGCCGGTGTCCAGGCCTTCTTCGAGCAGGAAGGTGGTGGAGAAAATTTCCTGCTCACCGGCGATGAGGGCACGCTGCACGGGGGCGGCGCCGCGCCATGCGGGCAGCTTGGAGAAGTGCAGGTTGACCCAGCCGTAGCGCAGGGATTCCAGCGCGGGCAGCGGCAGCAGAGCACCGTAGGCGACCACGGCGGCTGCGTCAGCGTTCAGTTCGGCGATGGCTGCGGCGGCTTCGTCGTTCCAGCGGTTTGCCTTCACGATGGGCAGGCCGAGCTCTTCGGCGCGCTGCGCGACCGGGGAGGGGGTGAGCACGCGCTTGCGGCCCACGGGGGCGTCTTCGCGGGTGAGCACGCCAACCACGCGAACCTTATCGGAGTTCGCCAGGTAATCGAGCGGGGGCACGGCAACGTCGGGAGTGCCTGCGTAAATGATGTTGAGCATGTGAGCCTACTTTCCGAAGCTACCGAAGGATGAACCGGCACCGAACGCACCGCCGCCGCCAAAGGCGCCGCCCACGCGGGTTGCACGCTCGGTCACGGTCTTCGCGGCGACATTGTTGTAGTCTGCGGCGCGCAGGGCACGCATCACGCGCTGGCGGTCTTCACCCACGAGGCGGTCGATGAACAGCTTGCCGTGCAGGTGGTCGGTTTCGTGCTGCAGCATGCGCGCGAACAGGCCCTCACCCTCCAGCACGAGGGGTTCGCCGTGGCGGTCCACGCCGGTCACGCGCGCCCAGTTCTTGCGCGGGGTCGCGGACTTCTGGCCGGGCACGGACAGGCAGCCTTCGCCGCCTTCCTGGTCTTCTTCGCCAACCTCAAGCACGGGGTTGATGATGTAGCCTTCGCGGTCGTCAATGCCGCCAAAGGTGAAGATCTGCTTGGAGATGCCAACCTGCGGGCCGGCAAGGCCCACGCCGCCCACGTCGTACATGGTTTCTAGCATGTCGTCGATGAGTCGTGCCAGGTCGTCGTCGAAGACGGTGATTGGGTCGCAGACGCTGCGCAGCACCGGGTCGCCTACGGTGCGGATGCTCAGGATGGTCATGGTTCTCCTTTGCCGGCGGGGTGCCGGGAATGTGCTTACGGATTTCAATATGGCGGCAGAACTGCGCTGGCGGTTTTCCCAGTAGCGGGTTCTTCACAGCGGGCGCATTCTTCACAGCAGGTGCGCGCCGTTCTGCCTACTGTTCTATTGTCGCCGATTCAGTAGCGCGAATCTAGAACGAATCGAGGCGCTGGAGGTGGAGGCGGCAGGGTGAGGGCTGAGCCTCACCTCCCAGCGCTCATCTCCCCGTGCTTACCTCCTCAGGGGGTTTGAGCCTCTCCCCTACGCCCGCTACTCCCCTATGCCACAGGCGGGGGTACTACGGGCATGAGCGCGGGGTCTTCAAATTCTTGAACCTGGCGGTCAAATTCCCAGACGCGGCGCAGGGCGCAGAACTTGTACCAGTTGCGTTCGAGCACGGCGGGGTTTGCCTGCTGCGGCAACACCTGCGTTTCGCCGAGGGCTACACCCATGAGGACGGGCGCGTCGCCGTATTTCCAGGGTTCCCAGGTGCCTTCGTCGGGGTCGACGAGGTATTCTTCGGCTTTGAGTCCGGCGACGAGCTGCATGACGACTTTTTCGTCGAGTGCTTTGACGCGGCCGCGTTTGTCGGTGCCTTTGGTTTTGTAGTCGATGATGCAGGTTCGGCCTGCGATTTCTGCGACGAGGTCGAGGGTTCCCGCGTAGCCGACGGTGTCGTTCCAGATGGTGACTTCGGCGGCGAGGGGGCGGGGTTTGAAGGCTTCCCACCATTCGTCGAAGCGGTCGGCGTAGGCTTGTTCGCCGTTGATGATGAGCTGTTCGCGGCTTTCGTCGAGGTTGTGTTCGCGGCCCATGGCGCGTAGGGCGACGGCTTCTGCGTAGTTGTGGACGCGGTCGCCTCGGGCAGCGGCTGCGTCGCGGTATCGTTCGGAGGCACTGGCTGCGTCGCGGATGATGGCGAATTTGAGGCCGTGGGATCCGGTGGCGCGGTAGGCGCGCTGGTCTTCGAGGGCGGCTTTGGCTGCCATGTACCCGTGCCAGCCGCTGAGGTCGTTGGCGTGCTGCCCGATGACGGTGGTGATGGAGGGGACGAGGGGTTCTCCTCCGCGCTTACGCGCGTACATGCGTCCGTAGTCGGTGGCTGCGGCGAGTTCGGGTGTTGTCACGGGGTACCTCATTCTCGGGTGGTTGTGTCCGCGGCTGGGTTTGTACTGCTTGTGGGCACAAATACCGGTGGGCATAATAAAACCCCCGTTCCTTGAAACGGGGGTTATTGGTGCGTGATACTGGGTTCGAACCAGTGACCTCTTCGGTGTGAACGAAGCGCGCTACCACTGCGCCAATCACGCTTACGGATAAGACTATACCGAGGCTTGGCGTGAAGGTCAAATTTTGCGCTCCCCTTTTTTTCTTCCCGTTCCCTTCCCGGTGAGTATGCGGCGGCACCATGGAATCTAAAAGATCATCCCACCAGAGGTGACTGCAGGTTCAGTAATGACTTATGGACTCTGGTCATGAGGTACGGACTTTGGGGCTGGGTTAGCGTCTTGAGGGATAGCTTTTAACCATGGCTGAAGTCGCTAAGTCATTACCGAATCTAGACTCAGAGGTGCTGGGTAAACAAAAAAGCCTGGCTTCCGAAGAAACCAGGCTTTTTTCCTAGTGTGACCCCAACCGGTTTGTAACGGTGACGGAGGGGCATGATGCCGAGCGCGCGAGGGATTCCATCATGCCCCGGAGTGCCGCGACGTAAGGAGCGGCGCCGTGAGAGGCTCACGGCGGCACCGTAGGATCTAAAACCAGTTTTCACCGGATAAACAAATAAACCCTCAGTCAGAAGACTGAGGGTTTATTTCCTAGTGTGACCCCAACCGGATTTGAACCGGTGTTGCCGCCGTGAGAGGGCGGAGTACTAGGCCGCTATACGATGGGGCCGCAACCTCCGTTAGGAGGTTAGCTGGGATACCAGGACTCGAACCTAGAACAAAGGAACCAGAAACCTTCGTGTTGCCAATTACACCATATCCCATTACTCTATTGAGTTACCGTTCCGTTTTTTACCTTTCGGCTTTTCACCGGAACGAGTAATAACTATACGGGTCTTCCTGGAGGCGTGCAAGCCGAAATCTGGAGAGCCGCCTCACATTCACGGTTTTACACCCGCTACTTCCGCGTGTTTCCGGGGTTTTTGGAGTTAAAAAGTTTTTTAAATTTCTTCAAAAAGAGGGTTTTGGGGCCGATTTTCACCCCACAAAGCAGCTCCGAGGTGGCTCAGAGAGCAGTTTTATCCTCGCCCCTGCACGCTTTGTGTCCCAAATTTTTTGAAGATTTTTTCCTGCACTACCTCCTGGCTGCCAGATGACCAGACAGTCAGGTCGTTAGATAGCCCGGCAGTCAGATAATCAGATAGCCAAAGCAGTCCGGCGGCCAACCCACCCAAGCAACCACCTCGGGAAAGCCCCCCTGCCCTGCACCTCCAAAAACTAAAACTCCCGGAGACAGCAAAAACCCAGAGACAACGAAAAAGCCCCGAGGCGAACCTCGGGGCTTCAGTGGAGCGGTTGACGAGACTTGAACTCGCGACATCCACCTTGGCAAGGTGGTGCTCTACCAACTGAGCTACAACCGCATGTTTTCGCTTTGAACTTTTCAGTTCGTCACAACAACAGGTACTACTATACGAGCCTTTACCGGGGTGCGCAAACCAAATTCTTGCCACACTCCCCAAAATGGAGCCAGATTCACCCCAATAAAACATACTGACTAGTAGTTTTACAGGAAACACCCATCACAAAAAATATTCTCAAATTTATGAAAAATCCCCTTATCCACCGGGTTTCCTTCAGACCTTTCGGTCGTCAGATTCCCGCTGGATAAGGGGATTCTCTAGAGCTTAGTCGCTGCTGCCGCCGGAGTCGCCTCCACCGGAGTCGCCGCCGCCAGAGTAGTCGGAGCTACTGTAGCTGCTGTAGTCCGAACTGCTGGAGCTGCTGGAGCTTCCGGCGTCGAAGTCGCCCGCGTCCGGGTCGGGACCCGGGTCCACGAAGTCGTCTTCGTCGTCCTCTTCACGCGAAGAGTCCGAGGTGTCTACGCCGTCAGACGAACTGCTGACGTCGCCGCCGCGGGCGTGCCGTGCCTGAGCTTCTCGAGCGTTCAGGGCGGCGCGCGCCTCGAAGTAGGCAGTCACGTATCCGAAGGCTGCTGCAACGACAACAGCGACCACCATCAAGACGGACTTGTCCATGTTGGCGATGTACAGAATCAGCCAGATAATGCAGGCGTTGGTGAGCGCCATGAGGGTGCCCTTGAGCAGCGCCTTGCCGATGATGGATTGGTTATTCGGCTGGCTCATGGTTAGCTCAGTTCAGCGGCAAGCTTGCGCAGGCGTGCGAGGGAGGATTCCTTGCCCAGGATTTCCATGGATTCGAACAGGGGCGGGGAGATGCGCTCACCGGACACTGCGATACGCACGGGGCCGAATGCGAGGCGCGGCTTGATTTCCAGGCCGTCGACGATTGCGGCGCGCAGGGCTGCCTCGATGTTGGCTGCGGTGAAGTCCTCGAGGGGCTCGAGTGCCTCGATTGCGGCGGCGAGGACCTGCGGTGCGGATTCCTTGAGCTGCTTGCGTGCGTCGTCTGCGGTGCTGATTTCTTCGTCAGCCTTGAAGAGGAATGCGAGCAGGCCGGGTGCTTCGCCGAGCAGCTGCATGCGCTCCTGGACGAGGGGTGCAGCTTCGGTGAGGACCTGCTCTTCACGCTCGGTGAGGGTCTCGCCGAGTACGCCTGCAGCCTGCAGGTACGGGATGAGGCGGTCGCGGAAGTCCTTGGGGTCGAGCGCACGGATGTGGTCGCCGTTGATGGACTCTGCCTTCTTCACGTCGAAGCGTGCGGGGTTGGCGACAACGTCGTGTACGTCGAAGTGCTCGACGAGCTCATCAATGGTGAAGACGTCCTGATCTGCGGAGAGGGACCAGCCCAGCAGGGACAGGTAGTTCAGCAGGCCTTCCTTGATGAAGCCGGAGTCGCGCAGCAGGAAGAGGTTCGACTCGGGGTCGCGCTTGGAGAGCTTCTTGTTGCCCTGGCCCATGACGTAGGGCAGGTGGCCGAATTCGGGGATGAAGGTGGTCACGCCGGTGTCGATGAGCGCGCGGTAGAGCGCGATCTGACGCGGGGTGGAGGAGAGCAGGTCCTCGCCGCGCAGCACGTGGGTGATGCCCATGAGTGCGTCGTCGACGGGGTTCACGAAGGTGTACAGCGGGTCGCCGTTGGAGCGGACGACCACGTAGTCGGGTACGGTGCCTGCCTTGAAGGTGATTTCACCGCGAACGAGGTCGTTGAAGGTGATGTCTTCGTCGGGCATGCGCAGACGCCACACGGGCTTACGGCCCTCGGCGCGGTAGGCTTCCTTCTGCTCTTCGGTGAGGTTGCGGTCGTAGTTGTCGTAGCCGAGCTGCGGGTCCTGACCGGCTGCCTTGCGGCGTTCCTTCACCTCGTCGGGGGTGGAGAAGTCTTCGTACACGTAGCCGCCTTCAACGAGCTTTTCGAAGATCTCGTTGTAGATGCCTGCGGTCTTACGCTCGGACTGACGGTAGGGTTCGTGGGGGCCGCCGACGCCGACGCCTTCGTCCCAGTTGATGCCGAGCCAGTGCAGGGATTCGAGCACCTGGTTGAACGACTCTTCGGAGTCGCGTGCTGCGTCGGTGTCTTCGATGCGGAAGATCAGCTTGCCGCCGGTGTGGCGTGCGTACGCCCAGTTGAAGAGGGCGGTGCGGACCATGCCCACGTGCGGGGTGCCGGTGGGCGAGGGGCAGAAGCGGACGCGGGTGTCTGCGGGGCTGTTGAGTACGGGACCGTGGTATTCGGTCATGATGTCTCCTTGACGGTGTGTTTCAGGATGTACGTTACGTTTTGGGGTGCGGGCGGCTTAGTCGCGCACGCGGGTGACGAGGGAGCCGATGCCTTCGACTTCGACCTCTACTTCGTTGCCGTCGCGCAGTACGCTGATGCCGGCGGGGGTGCCGGTGAGCAGTACGTCGCCGGGCAGCAGGGTGAAGATTTCGGAGGCTGCGGCAACCTGTTCGGCTACGGAGTAGTGCATTTCGGAGGTGTTGCCTTCCTGCACGACGTCACCGTCAACCCAGGTGGTGATGTTCAGCGAGTCGGTGTCCAGATCGGTTTCGATCCAGGGGCCGAGCGGGGTGGAGCCGTCGAAGCCCTTGGCGCGGGTCCACTGGCGGTCTTCGAGCAGATCGCGGGCGGTGAGATCGTTTGCCACGGTGTAGCCGAAGATGACCTCGTGCACGCGCTCAAGAGGCACGGACTTGGCGATACGACCGATAACGACAGCGAGTTCACCTTCTGCGCTGACGGCTTCGGAGTACTCGGGCAGGGTCACGGGGTCGCCGGGGCCAATCACGGTGGTGTTGGGCTTGAGGAAGAACTGCGGAGAGGCGGGCGCCTCGGTTCCAGCCCAGTTTGCGATCGCTCCAATCACCTTGGAGCGGGGGATGATCGGGGCGAGCAGGCGCACCTGGTCGATGGGGTAGGTGGTGCCGGTCGGTTCGATGCCCGAGTAGAAGGGGTCGCCGGCGAGTACGCGCAGGGTTTCTTCGCCTGCGTCGCCTTCTACCAGCCCGAAGTGGAGCTCATTATTTACGGTAAATCGTGCAATACGCATACTTTCTAGAGTACCAGCCTTCGAGGGTGCGGGCGGCGGGTCGGGTTTTAGCGGGGTCGGGTTCGGCGGGTCGGGTTTTATCGAGGGACGGCGGCGGGGTGCGCCTCCCCTCCCCTGTCCTCGCGCTATCAACGCCGCGCGCACTATTCGCCGGGCACAGCGAATCCCCGCAGGTCACTCGCCGCACGACATGCGGGGTCGGGCGGAGCATCCTGCGGGGATTTCGCGGGTTACGTTATGTCGAACGTTTAGATGAGGCGGGTCATCCAGCCGTGGCGGTCCTCAACGGTGCCGAGCTGAATACCGACGAGCTCTTCGCGCAGGCTCTTGGAGATTTCGCCGAAGTGCTCGGTGGGTGCCGGGATTTCGAAGTCTTCTGCCTTGAGCTTGCCGATGGGCGCGACCACTGCTGCGGTGCCGCAGGCGAAGATTTCGGTAATGTCGCCGTTTGCCACGCCTTCACGCCACTCGTTGAGGGTGATAGCGCGCTCCTCCACGGTCATGCCGCGGTCCTTGGCGAGCTGAATCAGCGAGGAGCGGGTCACACCCTCCAGGATGGTGCCGGTCAGTTCGGGGGTGACGATCTTGTTTTCCTTGCCGAAGATGAAAAACACGTTCATGCCGCCGAGCTCTTCGATGGCGTCGCCGCGGTGCGGGTCCTTGAAGATGACCTGCTTGCAGCCGTGCTTTTCACCTTCAGTCTGGGCGATCATGGATGCTGCGTAGTTACCGCCGCACTTTGCCGCACCGGTGCCGCCTTCGCCTGCACGGGCGTAGGTGGTGGAGAGCCAAATGTCCACGGGTTCGGGGGTGCCGAAGTAGTTACCTGCGGGCGAGCCGATCACGTGGTACTGCACGTGGCGTGCGGGGCGAACGCCGAGGAATGCCTCGGTTGCGATCATGAAGGGGCGGAAGTAGAAGGCTTCACCGTCGCCGGTGGGTACCCACTGCTCGTCCATCTTCACGAGTTCGCGCAGGGATTCGATGAAGGTCTCGGCGGGCAGTTCGGGCAGGGAGAGGCGGCGTGCGGAGTTCGCGAAGCGTGCCGCGTTCTTTTCGGGGCGGAAGGTCCACACGGAGCCGTCGGCGTGGCGGTAGCCCTTGATGCCTTCGAAGATTTCCTGGCCGTAGTGGAACACGGATGCTGCGGGGTCGAGGACGAGCGGGCCGTAGGGGTGAACTCGTGCGTCGTACCAGGTGCCGCCGGTCTTGTAGTCGCCTTCCCAGTCGATGGTGACCATGTGGTCGCTGAAGTAGTCACCGAAGCCGGGGTTTGCGAGGATTTCGGCGCGGCGTTCGGCGGTGGCGGGTGACTGGTTTGCTTCGTGGCTGAATTCGGTTGCCATCGTTCTGCGTTCCTCTTCGTCTAGTTGCCTCTGTGGGCGTTCTTTGAGTGGCGGTTCTCGCGGCGGGGCGAGGGACCGGTGTGTGCCGCCGGGCGCGTTGTCGTGCGGGGCAGATGGTGCATCTAGCGGTCTGTGCTAGTTGGATGCATCAAAGCTAGTGGTGGATGGTGTCCACCGCCGAGGTGCCGGGCGGGTGTGCCTGACCTGTTTAGAGTACCGGAAAGATGCGTTTGCCGCATGCGCACCTTTTCTCCCATTCAGGATGTGAACAGGTGAAGCCCGGAAGGTGTGTTCCTTCCGGGCTTCGCTAGCGTAGTTCACGTTTTTAGCCGAGCCAGTTTTAGCCGGGCAAGTATTAACCGAGGCGTGCGAGCACGTCCGCGCCGACCTGGTCGGTACCACGCACGCTCGCGCCGTTCTCGCGCATATCTGCCTCAACAGCGTCCTCAATGCGAGCTGCGGCGGCGTCGTGGCCGAGGTGGCGCAGCAGCATTGCGCCGGCGAGGATTGCGGCGGTGGGGTTTGCCTTGTTCTGGCGGGCGATGTCCGGTGCGGAGCCGTGTACGGGCTCGAACATGGAGGGGAACTCGCCGACGGCGTTGATGTTGCCGCTTGCCGCGTAGCCAATACCGCCGGTGACTGCGCCTGCGAGGTCGGTGATGATGTCGCCGAAGAGGTTGTCGGTGACGATCACATCGAAGCGGGCGGGATCGGTGACCATGAAGATGGTGGTCGCGTCAATGTGCAGGTAGTCGGTCTCAACCTCGGGGAATTCAGCCGCGATTTCGGTGAAGTAGCGGTTGTAGAGGCGACCTGCGTGGGTGAGCACGTTGGTCTTGTGTACGAGGGTGACCTTCTTGCGGCGGGTGGACGCCAGCTCGAAGGCGTAGCGCACCAGGCGCTCCACACCGTGTGCGGTGTTGAGGGAGACTTCGGTGGCGATTTCGTGCGGGGTGCCCTGGCGAATCACGCCGCCGTTGCCGATGTAGGGGCCTTCGGTGCCTTCACGCACAACGACAAAGTCAATGTTGCCGGGGTTGGCGAGCGGGGAGACTGCGCCGGGGTACAGACGGGAGGGGCGCAGGTTGATGTAGTGGTCGAAAGCGAAGCGCAGCTTCAGGAGCATTTCGCGTTCGATGAGGCCGGAGGGAATCTTGCCGCTGCGCGGGTCTGCACCGATGGCGCCGAAGAGGATCGCGTCGTGCTGCTTGAGGGCGTCCATGGTGGAGTCGGGCAGGGTTTCACCGGTTTCCAGCCAGTGCTCGGCGCCGAGCTTGTAGTGGGTGGGGGTTACGGTGATGTTTTCGAGCTCGCAGGCGCGGGTGAGGATGCGCTGGGCTTCGGTAATGATTTCGGGGCCGATGCCGTCGCCGGGGATGACGGCAAGGTCGATGCTACGTGCTTCAGTCATGCCTCTACCGTAATACGCGCAGCGGGTGGGCGGTAGAGTGTGCGGACGGGTTCTCAGACTCTGGGCTAGACGGGCTCTGGGCTAACCCCCGTCTCTGCCCGGTAGCGTCTTCTACCCACCCCTGCATCCTGAAGTCTGGGGTTCTGGATTCTGTGGTGTTCAGCCTCTACCGGTTAAAACAATATTCCCCGGCTGAATTATCAGCCGGGGAATATCGTTACGAGTTCTCACTCAGAGTGAGAGCCCTAAAGGTCTATGCAATTACGCGGTGCGCTTGCAGAGGGTGACCTTGACGTAGCCGTTGCCACGTTCGCTACGAGCGGTCGGAGCGTTACCTGCGGAGGTAATGGTACCGCCGGAAACACCGGGAGCAACGTAGGAACCACCTGCGCCGCCGCCGCCGCCGAGCTGGCCGAAGGAGACGTTCTGGCGGATACCGTTGGGGTTGTTGTTCCACTTCTGGGTCAGAACGATTGCGGAGGAGGAGCTGGAAGCACCGGAGCCACCGCCACCGTAGCCTGCG